>CAMOHV010000020.1 GCA_946615275.1 uncultured Verrucomicrobiota bacterium
TCTTGCGGAGTGTGGCGATGGACTTGCCGGCCACGATGGAGACGAGTAGGTGCTTCGACGTGAGGAGGGGCTTCACCTGGGCGGCGAGGGCGGCGGCGTCCTGCGGGCGCACGGCGAGGAATATGAGGCGCGCATTGCGCGCTACATCCGCCGCGTCGGGCGTGGTGCGCACCTTGTGCCTGCGCGCCATTTCGCTCGCGCGCGCCACGACGCGCTCCGCCATCAGAACAGTCTCAGGGTCGAAGCCGGGCTGGGTGGCCGCGGCTGCGAGTATGCCTTCGGCCATTTTCCCGGCGCCGAAGAAGCCAAGTGTCGTTTTCATGGCGGATAGTATACCATAAGCTGGGCGGTGTGTGAAGGGCATTCGGTCTGTCTTTTCACCGATGTCGCGGATCGCGAGCGGCGATTCCTGAAATATGCTATAATGGTGGCATGAAAAACGCCACCATTCTCTTCGCGGCGCTTGCGGCGGCCGCGCTTTCCGCAGATGTGCTGGTCCCGCCAAGGCGGCCCACGCCCGGCCCGGCGCCCGTGCTGCCGGCGCCCATGCCGCCGGCTGTCACCACGCCGCGCCTAGGCGCGGACGAGAAGCCGCCGGTGATCGAGTCGTATTCCGTCGAGGCGCGCGTGAACGGCGCGCTTGCGTCGGTGCGCGCGCTGATCGTGATCGCGAATCCAAACGGCCGCGCGCTGGAGGGGAACCTGGAGTTCCCGCTGCCGGACGGCGCGAGCGTGTGCGGATACGCGCTGGACGTCAACGGCGCGATGACCGACGGCGTGGTGGTGAAGAAGGAGAAGGCGCGCGTCGCCTTCGAGAAGGAGGTTAAGAAGGGCGTCGATCCCGGGATCGTGGAGCATGTGAAGGGCAACGCCTGGCGGACGCGCGTCTATCCCATCCCCGCGCGCGGCGCGCGCAGGCTGCGCCTCGACTACGTGGCGCCGCTCGCGTTCGCGCCGAACGGCGACGCGGCGCTCGTCCTCGCCATGCCGAGGACTCTTTTGAAGGAGAGGGCGGTAACCATAACCGTCCCGATGGGCGGCGGGATGCCGCGCCCGGTCCTTGGCGGACTGGGCGACAGGCGCTTCGCCGAGGCCGAGGCCGTGTGGCGCAGCACGGCGTGCGACAGGGACGTGACGCCGGATGCCGACGTGATGGTGTCGCTCCCCTCCCCGCCCGACGCGCTCGTGGCCGTGGAGCGCATCGGCGACGAGCACTGGTTCGCGGCGTGCGTCAAGGCGCCGGCCTTCGAGCGCGCGAAGAAGACGCCGCCCGTCACATGGCGGATACTCTGGGACGCCTCGGGCAGCAGAACGGCGGCGGACGTTGCGGCGGCGCGCGCCGTGGTGGAGAAGCTTCCCGAGAACGCCTGCTACGAGCTGATCGAGTTCCGCAACGTCCCGGAGAAGCCGTTCGTGTGCGCCACCCGCGCCGAACTCCTTTCGCGCCTCTCCCGCGTGGACTACGACGGCGGGACGGACCTCGCGGCCCTTGCCGCCGCGCATCGCGCGAACGTCACGGAGAACGCGACGCTTCTCTTCACCGACGGCGTGGACGCGCTTGCGGAGGAGGCGCCGGACTTCGGGGCCGTCAAGCCGGTCGCGCTCGTCTCCGGCGCGGTGCGCGACATGGAGAGCTTGCGCCGCGCGTGCGGCGGGCGCGTGGTGGACCTCGCTGTGCGCACGCCGGAGGAGGCGCTTGATTTCATCCTCGATCCGCCGCCGTCGGTGGAGGCCGTCGTGGGCGAGGGGATCGCCAACGTCCAGGGCGTCGGGCAGCCCGCCGAGGGGCGCGTGACGGTGCTGGGGCGCCTGGTTGCGGAATCGGCCGAGATCCGCCTCGACTACGGGCGCGGGCGGACGAGCGCCCCGATGGCGGTATCGCGCTCCGGCGCGCGCAAGGGGCGCCTCGTGGCCACCGCATGGGCGGCGCGCCGCGCGGGCGAGCTGTCCGCGCGCGCCGACGCCAACGCGGATGAGCTCCTCGCGATCGGTCGCCGCTACGGGATCGTAAGCCCCGCCACGAGCATGATCGTGTTCGAGACGCTCGCGCAGTGGCTGGAGCATGATGTCGAACCGCCCGAGTCGCTTGCCGAGATACATGCCGAGTGGGCCAGGCGGCGTCCAACGGCGGCGCAGCGGGCGCAGCGCGAGGAGGCGCGCCGGGCAAAGTACATGGCATGCCTCAGGAGGGAATGGGAGAATCGCGTGGCGTGGTGGGAGAATCCCATGCCGCCTAAGCCGAAGCCGCCGAAGAGCGGGCTCTTCGGCGGCGTTGACGCGTCGATGAACTTGCGGGTGTCCGCCGAGGCCAGAAGATCGGCTCCGCCGCGCGCGGCCATGGCCAATTTCGCGGCGGAGGACATGGATGAAGTCGTTGAAGATGCAGCAGCGGGCGCGGCGCCGATGGCGTCCGCGCGCGCCATGGCGGCCGAAGAGCCGGTGCGCCTGGGGCATGTTGTGAAGCTGTCCGGGGAGAAGCGGTCCAAGGCTGCGGCCGCAAGCATATCGGTGAAGGCGTGGGATCCGCAGACCCCGTACCTGACGGCCATCAAGGACGCGAAGGCCGCGCTGGGGCCGTCCGGCGGCGTCGCATACGGCGAGTACATGGTGCAGCGCGGAAAGTATGCGTCGTCGCCGGCGTTCTACCTCGACTGCGGCGGATGGTTCTTCGCGCAGAAGGAGAACGCGCTCGCCGTGAGGATACTCTCCAACCTCGCCGAGCTTGGGATCGACGATCCCGGGATGCTGCGCACGTATGCCTGGCGGCTCAGGGAGGCCGGCGAGTTCGACGCCGCGCTTGCCGTGCTCCGCAAGGTGGCGAAGCTGCGCCCGGAGGATCCGCATTCCTTCCGCGACCTCGCGATAGTGTTCGAGGAGCGCGGCCGGCGCGACATGTCCGCCGCCGACATCTCCAGCGCCCTCGCCAACTACCACAAGGCCGCCTTCACCGCATGGGACAGGGACAACGGGCTCTGGACGGCCATCGTCGCCCTGGAGGAGCTGAACGCCCTTGTGGCGTGGAGCGCGCGCGCGAAGTGGCCCGACGGCAAGGCGCCGAAGGTCCCCGAATACGACGCCGAGTTCAAGAAGCTCCTCGACCTCGACGTGCGCATCGCGCTTTCATGGGACGTCGACAACACCGACGTCGACCTGCACGTCCTGGAGCCTGACGGCGAGGAGGCGTACTACGGCCACAACCGCACCTCCACGGGCGGGCTCGTCTCGCACGACGTCACCACGGGATATGGTCCGGAGGAGTATCTCAAGAAGAGCGCCCCCAAGGGCGTGTACAAGGTGCTCGCCAACTATTTCGGCTCAAGGCAGCAGACGCTCGTTGGCCCGGCGACGGTCACCGCCACGGTGTTCACGAACTGGGGCCGCCCCGAGGAGAGGCGCCAGACGCTCTCCCTGCGCCTGGAGAAGCCCAAGGACAAGGTCGAGATCGGCGCAGTCACGCTTGAGTGAGGCGCGAAGGCCTGACATGGCTGCAGGGGCGCCTTTTCAAGCCTGGGGACACGGATTCTTGAAGGCCTTGTATTTCTTGAACTCGTCGGCGCATCGTGCGAATATCCAGCCTAGGACGGCGGCGTCGTCCAGCCAGCCAGCCACCGGTATGAGGTCCGGCACCAGGTCGATCGGCATCGCGAGATAGGCGAGGCCGCCAGCCATGAGCGCGACTGTCGCCTTCGACACGCCCTTGTATTTTCCGGTCACCGTGTCCGAGACCATGTCGTAGGCCGTGCGGATGTTTTCCAGCAGATCCGCGAGGGCCGCGACGTTCTCGACCTTCTTCAAAGTGTCGTCCTTGGCCTGGGCCACCTTCTCCGGCTTGGCGTCCTCGGCGTTCACTTTCGTCTTGTACGAGTTGATGATCCTGTCGATGTTCATTTTCAATCTCCTTTCGTCTTCGTGTTCATTTCTCGGATGCGTCCGCCGCCGCGCGCTTCTCCGTTAGGTGTCCGGCCGCCGTCCTGTCGAACGCAAGCCCGTAGTGCGCGAGGCGCTTCCCGAAGGCGTCGGCGAAGTTCCTCTTCTGCGCAGTGCCGTAGTAGGCGCGTCCTGCGTCGGCGCATGACCGGGCGTCGCGGCAGACCTCGAACACGAAGTCGATGTCGTTCGCGTCGCACGGGCTGGGGAATTTCCCCTTCACCTTGTCGATCAGTGGCATGTCGCCGTCCGCACTGTAGCCGAGGGAAGTCCTTGTCGCTTCCATGCGCTCCACGGCCTTCTTCATGGCGTATGCGGAAACCACCTTCCCCATGCCTTCGGCGAGCGCCTCCAGCTTGATGTTCTCGAACAGATGCTTGGCGTCGCGGAAGTTGCCAGGCCACGCATACCTGTGGGCGAAGGAGTCGAACTCCCGGCGGGCGCCATCGGTCAACACAAGGTCCATGCCATTGCAGTGGCACCTCACCATTTCATCAAGGACCTCTTCTCCCTGGTTGGTCGCGGACAGCCTTGTGCGCAGCGCGGGCAGTTCGATGTGGCATGAATTGATGCGGAAGAGAAGGTCCTTCCTGAACCCGGCGGTGCCGTGCGAAGCCTCCCATTCCTGCGCGTCTGCCTCGAGGTCGCGGTTCGTCCCGAATATGATGTTGCACTTGACGTGCCGCAGCCTGCGTTTGACGCCGGTGTCGCCGAGACGGTAGTACGACTTCTCCTCAAGGGCGGTCAGCAGCTTGCCCTGCGTCTCCAAAGGCAGATCGCCCACCTCGTCAAGAAAGAGGATGCCGTCGCCTGCGCTCTCGATCAGCCCGTCCACGTCCTTTTCGCATCCTGTGTACGCGCCCTTGACGGCGCCGAACAGCAGCGCGTCCGCCAGGGCCGGAGAGAGTGACGCGCAGTTGCCGGACAGGAATCCGCGCCCGTCGCCGGCTTCGGCCTCCTCGTTGAATTCCTTGCTCGGGTCGTCGTATTTGTCGTTGCATATCTTAGCCATGCATTTCGCGATGAACGACTTGCCGGTTCCCGTATCGCCTGTGATGAGCACATACTGCGTCACTCCGCGCTCTCCCTTCGCCTTGAGTATCGTCCTGATCTTCTCAAGCTGCCCTGCCAAGATCTGGCTGCCGAGGAGGAAGTGCCTGGTCCATGCGGCAGGGCCTCTGTTCGCCGCATCTCCTATCGTGCGCTTCTTCGGCCAGGGGCAGGGGCTTCCGTCGTTGAAGAGATACTTGGGCCTCTCGTCAAGGCACATTGGAACATCGCCATAGTCGGGAAGCACGTAGATCGTGGTCGCCGTGTCGTCCTCCAGCATTGAAGCCAGCTCGCGCTCGGAGACCACGTCGCATATCGTGTTCGCGGTCCTGGGCGGAAACCTCTTGGCGAACTCATCCTTGAGGAAGTCGGCATAGCGGCGGTCCTTCCCGCATACAAGCAGAAGATGCGTGCATGCATACTCCTCCACAGCATTGAACGCCTTCCCTATCTGCTCGTCAAACGCGCGTCCCGGCTCTTCGGCGCCGTTGCGCCTGTACGCTTCGATATACGTCAGAATCTGGTTCGCATCGCGGCAGAGCCAGACGAAAACATCCTTGCGGTTCAGATCATGTTTCATAGCGAAATTTCTATCCTTCTTCGAGATGCGATATATTATATCATATCTTATGTGGCTTGCCTATAAGTTGAAAAGTTGAAAGGTTGAAAGGTTGAAAAGTTAACTGTGTCATCACTTATCCCATTTACATTCCCGTGCGCAGCGCGGGCGGCGGACTTGGTGTAAAACCCTGGAAAAGCAAAAACCCCCTGCATTTGCAGGGGCTTTTGAATGGTTGTGGGAGGTGGATTCGAACCACCGAAGGCGTGAGCCAGCAGATTTACAGTCTGCCCTCGTTGACCGCTTGAGTATCCCACAATTGGTGCTCGGGGCGGGACTCGAACCCGCAAGGATCTCTCCACATGCACCTCAAGCATGCGTGTCTGCCAATTTCACCACCCGAGCGTGGTCGTGAAAACAGCGAATATGATACCATATCGGCGGCTTGCGCGCAAGGGGGAATTTTGATAAAATTACCTTCTGCATGCTTGAGGCAAAAAACATTTCTTTCGGCTACGGACGCGATGACGTGTTCGCCGCGGCCACGTTTTCCGTGGGCCCGGGCGAGACCGTCGCGCTCGTGGGCGCGAACGGCGCGGGGAAGACGACGCTTCTTCGCGTCCTCGCCGGGCTGCTCATGCCGTGCACAGGCCATGTGTACGCGGACGGCTCCGACATCTTCGCGCATCCGCTGCGCTACCGCCGCATCCTCGGGTATCTGCCGGAGTCCGCGCCGGTGGAGCCGGGCATGACAGTGAAGAAGTGCCTCCGCTACCGCGCAAGCCTCAAGGGCGAGCAGCCGCGCCGCCTGCGCCACCGAGTGGAGGAGGCTATGGAGACGTGCGGGCTTAAGGATCTCGCGGACGTGCCCACCGAGCTGCTCTCCGCAGGCCAGCGAAAGCGCGTGGCGCTCGCGGACGCGCTGATACTGCGTCCGCGCGTGCTGCTGCTCGACGACGTGCTCGCGGGGCTTGACGCCTCGGCGCGCGGCGCGCTCGCCGCCGCGCTCACCGCGTCGTCGTCGTTCGCGTCCGTTGTCGTGGCCGGCCACGAGCTGGCGGACATGGGCCGCTTCGCGAAGAGGTTCTTCGTGATGAAGGGCGGAGTGATATACGAGGCCGCCGACGTGGCGGCGGCCGGAAAGGCCCTCGCGTGAATCCTGTGTGGGTGATGTTCCGCCGCACGCTGGGGCGGCTGTTCGGCTCGTTCACGACGATGGGGGCCGTGGCGGTGTTCGCGTCCGCGTCTTCGGCCGCGTTCTTCATTGAGCTGGGGAAGGGCGGGTCTTCGCCCGTGGCGGCGCTCTGGGCGGTGGCGGCGGTGCCGTGGCTGCAGGGGCTGGCGGTGTTCGCCACGATGCGCCTTCTCGCGGAGGAGCGCCTTGCGGGGAGGATGGACTTGATCCTCACGGCGCCGGTGAGGGAGTCGAGCGTCGTGATGGGGAAGTTCCTCGGGGCGTGGACCCTCTCGGCCATGGCGCTCATGGTGTATCTCGCGGTTCCTCTCCTGCTGCTGCCGCGCTTCGCGCCGTCGTTCGCGCCGATGCCGCGCGCGCTGGAGTTCCTGCCGGCGCTGGCGGCGCTTCTGATGCAGTCGGCGCTCTGGAGCGCGGCGGGGCTTCTGGCGAGCGCGTGCTGCAGGCAGCCCGCGACGGCGGCGGTGGCGGCCCTCGCGGCGGTCATGGCCTTGCCGTGGGCGGCGTGGCGCGCCGCGCTCGCGTTCAGCCCGTCGCTGCGCGCGACGTTCCCGGACCATCCTTTCCTCGCGAACGCGTACGATCTTTCAACGGGGATGGTCTCCCTGGACGTGGTCGCGTTCTACTTCGCGTTCGGCATGGCGGCAATCTTCGCCGCCGGCAAGGCCGTTGCGTTCTGCCGGCTCAAGGGGCGCGGGGCGCGCGCCCTGCGCGTGTCCACAGTGGCGGCGGTGGCGCTCGCGTTCGTCTTCGCGTCGCTGTTCGTGCTGTGCGCGCGCCGCGTGGACTTCTCCGTGAGCATCCCGCGCTCGCGCGCCGACGACGTCTCGGCCCGCACGCGGCAGCTTCTTTCGTCCATCGACGGCGAGACGCGCGTCACCTGCTTCCTCTCCGCGCGCTCTCCGGCGTTCCGCCCCGTGCGGCGCCTCCTCAAGAGCCTCGCGGCCGTGGCCGCCGAGCAGAACGGCGCGCGGCTGGTGGTGGACGCCGTGGATCCGCGCTGGGACCTTGCCGCCGCCGCGCGCCTCGTGCGGGAGGGGGTGGCCGAGGGCACGCTCGTCTTCCAGCGCGGCCGCCGCAGGGTGTCGATCCCCGCGCAGGACGCCGACGAGGCGGCATGCGCCTCCGCCCTGCTGCGCCTCGCGCTCCCCGCCCGGCGGGAGACGGTGTACTGGACGCGCGGGCACGGCGAGACGCCATTCGACTCCCACGACGCGATCTACGGCATGAGCGACTTCGCGCGCGATCTGCGGCGCGACGGGTACGACCTCAAGCCGCTCGACGTCTCGGCGGCGCCGTCGCTCCCGGCGGACTGCGCGCTCCTCGTGGTGGCCGGCGCCAGGGAGGCTTTCTCGCGCGACGAGCTGGGTAGGGTGGACGGCTATCTGCGCCACGGCGGGCGCCTGCTCGTCCTCTCCGCCGCCGGCGCCAACGCCGGAGTGGGCGCGCTGCTCGAGCGCTGGGGGCTGAAGGTGCTGCCTTTCACGGCGGTCTCGCCGCGCACCGTGAGCGGGGCCGACCTCGCCGTCACCGACCTCGGAGACCATGTGATAACGCGCCCGCTCGCGGGCACCACGCTCCTCTTCGGGGCGTCGGCGCCGCTCGCGGAGGCGTCGCCGGAAGGCCTTGCCGACAAGGACAACGTGAAGTTCACGCCTCTCGCCCGCACCGATTCCCGCGCATGGGGCGAGACCGATGTCTCGGTGCAGCCCTGGACATACGACGCCGAGACCGAGCCGTCCGGGCCGCTCGTCCTCGCCGCCGCCCTCGAACGCGGCGCGAACGCCGGCGCAAACCTCGCCTTCCGCCCCACGCGCATTGTGGTGGTGGGCGACGCCGCTTTCGCGCTCAACGGCGCCCTCGCCTCGCGCGCCAACGCCAACCGCGATTTCCTCCTGAACGCCTTCGCCTGGCTGGCGGGGCTTGACGCCTCCACCGCTCCGGGCACGCCAGGCAACGTGATAGTCACGGGCCTGGACCGCCCGGGCTGGCTGCGTTTCGCGGCGGCGGCCTGTATCGTCCTGCCTGCGCTGCCAATCGTGCTTCTGGCACTGCTGCGCCTCAGAAGGCGGCGCGTTCTGCCGCAGGTGCGGAAGGAGGCGCCGTGAGCAACCGCCGCGCGATAGTGTTCTTCCTTCTCGGGTCGCTGGCGCTCGCGGCGTTCCTGTGGGGGCTCTCGCGCCGCGCCGCCGCAGTCGCCACGGTCCGTTCGCGCACCACGCTCTCGATGTTCGACCCCGCGGACGTCACGGCGCTCGACATCCGCCCCGTGGGCTCGGCGTCCGTGCCGATCGTCTCGCTGGAGAAGACGCGCGGCGCATGGCGCATGGCGGCGCCGTTCGCGGCCGAGACCGACCCCGCCGCCGTCTCGCGCCTCCTTGACGCGCTGACGCTCTCGCCGGTGGCGGACATGCTTTCGCTCGACGACCTCAGGGGACTCGGCCACAGCCTCGCCGACTTCGGCCTCGCCCCCGCAAGAATGTCCGTCTCGCTCACGGCCGGCCCGCGCAGGGAGCGGCTGCTCTTCGGCGGAGACACGCCGTCTGGGCGCGAGACGTACGCGCGCTCCGAGGATCTCCGCAACGTGTTCACGGTGTCTGCGGACGTCTTCCGCCTCGCTTGCGCCGGCCCCGATTCGCTCAGGCGCCTTTCGTTCGTCGAAGGCTCCGCCGCCGACGTCGTCGGCCTCGAGTTCCGCATACCCGAGAAGCCGTTCGTGAAGCTTGCGCGCGAGAACGGCGTGTGGCGCATACTGCTGCCCGCCCCGGCACCTGCGGACGCCAAGACCGCCGACGCCCTCGTCGAGCGCCTCGTCGCCGCCCGGGCTAGCCATTTCGTCTGGCCCGTGGCCGGCGGCGATCCCGGCTCCGCCGATGCCAAGCCGCGCGCCGACCTCCTCGCCTCCTACGGGCTCGACCCCGCGTCGCCCACGGCCTTCACCGCCACGGTGCGCCGCGCGCCGGACGCCGCCGACCAGATTGTCTTCGGCAAGTCCGCCGGCACCAACCTCGTCTACGCCCTCGTCCAGAACGGCGGCGCCGTGGTGGCCGTGGACGCCGCGCTCGCGGAGTTCTGCCGCGTGGGCGAGGCCGGCCTCAGGGACACACGCCTCTTCCCCTGCGCGGCGGCTGACGTGAAGTCCGTCACGTTCACCACGCCCGACTCTGTGATCTACCGCCTGGTGCAGGACACCAACCGCGTCTGGCGCCTCGACACGCCTGTCGACGCGCCGGCCGACCCTTCGGCGGCGGCGTGGCTCGTGGAGCATGTCCTCGGCCTCAGGCAGGCCGACCTCGCCGAGAAGGGCGTAGGCGTGGCCGTCGCCACCGCCGCCACAAACATGCCCGCCATCTCCGTCCTCACGCCGGACCTCACGAAGAGCGGCATATTCGCGAACCTGCGCGCCAAGACGCTTCTCGAGCTCGACCCGGCTGCCGTGCGCAGAATCTCCCTTAGGACGGCCTCCGGCGTGACGGCGGTGGAGTGGGACGCCGAGCGCGGGGCGTGGAACCTCATGCCTGCGGCGCAGGGCGACGCGCCGCCCAAGCCGCCGGTCGGCGCCGTCAACGAGGCGGCCGTGAAGCGCCTTCTCACGGCGCTCGCGCGCGTCGAGGCCGCGAGCGTGGAGACGCTTTCCGCGACGGCGGCTGACTTCGCGCGCTGCTCTCTCGACAAGCCTGCGTTCGTGCTGGCGGTGGACCTCGCGGGCGGCAAGACCGTCCACCGCGAGATAATGATCGGCGGCGCCGCTTCGGGCGGCGGGCGTTTCGCGACTGTCGGCGGGGCGGACGCCGTCTTCGTGCTGCCGCGCACCACCGTCTCCGCCCTCACCGCCTCCCTCACCCAATGACGG
>CAMOHV010000021.1 GCA_946615275.1 uncultured Verrucomicrobiota bacterium
CGGCCTATCCGAAGATCTTCGACAACCTCTACGTCAACATGGTGAAGGCCGGCGAGGCGGGCGGCGTCCTCGAAGTGGTGCTGAACCGACTCGCCGAGTTCGCCGAGAAGGCGCAGAAGATCAAGAACAAGGTGAAGGGCGCGATGATCTACCCGTCGGTGGTGCTCTTCGCCGCCATCGGCATCACGGCGTTCCTGATGATCGCCGTCATCCCGAAGTTCCAGCAGGTGTTCAACGACATCCTCGGCGGGCAGTCGCTCCCGGCCATCACGGAGTTCGTGATGAACTGCTCCGAGTTCGTCCAGCACAACGGCCTGCAGGTGTTCCTGGGCGCGTTCGCCCTCTGGGTGCTGTACAAGCTCTTCGGCAAGACGAAGAAGGGGGCGTACGCCCTCGACGTGATGCGGATCAAGATGCCGGTCACGGGGTCGCTCGTGAAGAGGACGGCGATCTCGCAGGTGACGCGCACTTTGGGCACGCTCCTCGCCTCGGGCGTGCCGATTCTGCAGGCGCTCACGATCGTGCGCGACACGACGGGCAACCGCGTCGTCTCCGGCGCGCTCCAGAGCGTCCACGACGCCGTCAAGGAGGGCGAGTCCATGACCGACCCGCTGGCCGCATCGGGCGTCTTCCCGCCCATGGTGGTCTCGATGGTGCAGGTGGGCGAGGAGACGGGCGCGCTCTCCGACATGCTCACGCGAATCGCCAACACGTACGACGACGAGGTGGACAACGCCGTCGCCGGCCTCACGGCCGCGATCGAGCCAGCGCTCATCATCTTCCTCGCCGTGGTGGTGGGCACGATCGTCATAGCGATGTTCCTCCCGATGATCAAGATCATCTCCTCCGTCTCGGGCGGCGGCACGATGTGACAAAGGCCTGGGAGAATGGCATGAAACGGGGATTCACGCTCATAGAGCTCTTGATAGTGGTGGTGGTGATAGCAACCCTCACCACCATCATCTTCCGCCTCGCCGGCGTCGGGAAGGACGCCACCGCCCGCTCCACAACGGTCTCGCGCATCCAGCGCATCGAGAACGCCCTCTCGGGATACTACGCCGCGTTCGGTACCTACCCGCCCGTCCCGCTCCAGGGCTCGCGCGACATCTACCAGGAGGTGGACGACCACCACGGCGACGTGCAGTACGAGGGCATAAACAAGCAGACGATAACGACCACGGGCGAGAACGCCACCCGGATGAACAAGCAGATTCTGGCCGCCTGCCGGTCTCAGCCATTCGGCGCCAAGTTCCCCTTCCAGGCCGGCAAGGACAAATACGTCGAGAACATCTCCAAGGTGGTGAGGAAGCTCGTGCAGGACAAGGTGGCGCCGTACAAGAAGCTCGATGAATACCGCAGGAACAGCCTCAGCCAGGGCTTCACCGACGGCGTGAGCGGGAACGCCATGGCAGGCTCCCTCAGCACGTCGGCGTCAAGCTGGTGGGGCCAGAACAACGTCCAGCTCTGGCGTTTCGGCGTGATGTCGTTCCTGCTCCCGCGCTATCTCTTCATGATGCAGCAGGATCAGGATTTCCAGGTGGAGAGGTATGCGCAGTGGACGACTTACAACAACCTGCCGTTCGACCCCGACACCGGCGTCCTCTACGGCAACGGCGACGTGACGAAGGGGTGGGGGGAAGTCAGGAAGAACTACAACGACAACAACGGCGACAACCGCTGGAAGATCGAGCTGATCCCATCGCAGGCCGCCTGTGCGCGCTGGATGCCGAACCTGGAGCGGATATGCTCGTCCACCTTCGACTGGGAGTTCTTCGGCACTGCGATAAGGGGCCGGCAGAGGCAGGACGGGGGGCTGAACATCTACAACGTGCCCGACCTCTACTCCCCCAACGGCAGGGGCTCCGTGTCGCAGCAGTACGTCCTGGACGAGATCACGGTGCGTGACGGCTGGGGCAACGAGCTCTTCTACTATTCGCCGCCGCCGCACCAGACCTACCGGGTGTGGAGCTCGGGCGCCGACGGCAGAACGTTCCCCCCGTGGGTGGAGCTCTCTTCGCTCACGGATTCCGAGCGCAAGATCGTCTTGAACTGGATGAAGGACGACATAGCCGTCATGAAGAATTGAGAATTGAGAATTGAGAATTGAGAATTTCGAGAATGGAGAATTGAGAATTTCGAGAATTGAGAATGGAGAATGGAGAATTGAAAATGAAGAAGGTGAATAAAGCGGGTTTTTCGCTCATAGAGATGCTGCTGGTGATAGGCATACTGGCGGCGCTGATGGGGATAGCGGTAGTCGGGTTCGGCGGCATGTCGCGGAGGGCGCAGCGCACGAACACCGTGGAGCTCGTCTCGAACGCCGCCACGGCGCTCACGATGATCTTCAACGAGAGCAAGGCGTGGCCCAAGCCGCTCATCGACGGCATGGGCAACCACAAGCTCAACCGCGATGCATGTGCGGCGTTCGTGCGCCATGGGAGTGGCCTTCTCGGCCTCTCGTACACCAAGGTGAAGACGGAGGACGGACATGAGCGCCGCGAGGTGGACTCCCAGTCGGTCGACCGCTTCGGCCTCATCGACGCATACGCCCAGGCGGTGGTGCGCAAGCGCGCCGACGCCACGCTCGGCACCACGGTGCCCACGGGCGGCACGATCAACGACCACATCCTCCACTACGCCATTGACGACGACGGCGACGGCATAGTGGAGGTACCGCTCGAAAGCGGCAGCGTGAGGGTGCGCGCGACGGCCTGCGTGTGGTCCTCCGGGGCCGACGGCAAGTTCAACAAGTCGCGCACGAAGGGCGACGACGTCTTCAGCTGGCGTCTTGAGCAGGAGGTGAGATGATGAGGCGGCGGAGCGGTTTCACGATAATCGAGATGCTGGTGGTGATCGCCATATTGGGGGTCCTGCTGGGCATCGTGGGCACGGCCGCGACTGCGGCGGTGCGCAATGCGCGCGTCAAGCGCGCCGACGCGATGAAGCGGGCCTGGCAGGGGGCGATCACGTCCTACTACGCGCAGAAGGGCGAATGGCCGGGCGCGCTGGAGAACCTCGCGAAGAACTCGAACAAGACGATCGTGGATCTCAACGACAGCGAGCTGAACCAGGTGTTCCAGGCGATTGCCATGGAGGCCATCGAGAAGGCCAACCCGCTCATAGATGCCTCGGCCCTCTACGTGTGCCGCAATTCGAGCGTGAAGGGATGCAACGATCTCCACGGCGAGAGCCGTCCGCACAAGGATCTCGACGAGGAGTTCCACCCCAACGGCTCCTGCTCGAAGAACCACTTCTGCGGCAATCTCAACTGCCAGGGCGGACTGGACTTCCCCAAGGCCCGCGCCTCGGGCGTGGGGATCGGCTCGATGGCGTTCGGCTATCCCGGAAAATACTATGGCAAGTTCCGCCGCTACTACATCCGCTACAACACGCAGACGGATACTGTGACGGTCGGCACCCGCTACACGGACTGCAACTACTATGACAACGACACCAACTAGAAAAGCGTTCACCCTCGTGGAGCTCCTGGTGGTGATGGGCCTTCTGGGCGCGCTCGCCACCATATCAACGAGCGGCTACTACGCGGTGGTGCGCGGCATGGAGGAGCGCGGCGCGGTCTCCGCCGCCACAGGCATAATCCGCGCCGCGCAGCAGCGCGCGCGCATTGACCGCGTGCCCACGGCCATATACTTCTACAACGAACTCGTCGCCCCCGCAGACAGCGAGAACTTTGCCAAGGTGCAGGGCGTGGCGGTGGCGGTGCGCATGGGCGGGCGCATCTCGTGCGTCGACGGGGAGAACCTCTGCGACGAGTTCTCCGAGCTATCCGACATCTACGGCTACGCCAACTACGAGAAGCTCGACGACGCCAAGGCCGCCAAGGACACCGCCGGAATGCGCCTCTACAAGATGGCCACCATCGGCGGAAACAGGCTCGACTACTCGGTCGTGGGCTCCTCCGTGATTCGGCATTACTTTCGCGAGCAGGATTTCATAGGCTTCTCCGAGCACGACAATGACAGGAAGATGTTCATGCACGCGTTCGTCCTGAAGAACCAGGGGACTGCCAGCTGGAAGGTGGGCGACGCCTACGCCTTCGAGTTCACGACCGTGCGCCTCCCCGTGGGGTACATCTTCGGCTCCCAGTACCCGGACAACGTGAGCGCCCCCGTGAAGGACATCAAGACGTACGTCTTCGACCCCAGGCAGGGCGGCGACATGCTGGACACCGACGTCGACGTGTATTCAGTGAGGCCCGGCGCCGGTGGCGCGCTGCAGCCGAGGAAGGTGGGCACCACAAGCAAGGACCCCACCGCGATATGAGGGCTGAGACATGATGGATCTTCTCAAGAAAGGCTTTACGCTCGTCGAGGTGAATCTGGCCGTGTTCATCATGGCCGGCGGCATCCTCGCCATGATCTCCCTCTACTCCCTCGGCTACCGCGAGAACCGCCAGAGCCGCGAGGACGTCGCCTCCACCGCCTGCGCGGACGACATCCTGAACCGCCTCGTCCTTGCCCTCTCCTCAACCAACATCACGTGGAAGTCGTGGAAGAACCTCCCCTACGTGGACGGCTCACAGCCCAGGAACGGCGCCAGGACGTGGAAGGACTATCTCATCACCGACGTTGACAAAAGTGACGGCCGGACGTCCTATTGGCGCGTCAAGGCCAACCCCATCAGCCTGGCCCAGAGCGTCTTCAACTCCGTCGCGAGCGCGGTAAACTCCGACATAACCAAGGACAATCTCATGCCCAGCCTCAGCGCGCCGAGCCAGCCTGGAGTGGGCAACGGGCAGATGACGTACGCCCTCGTCGCCTTCCGCGACGCGGAGGACTCGCCGGTCATGTCGATCGCGGTGCGCGTGGTGCGCGACCGCCGCTGGCGTTCGCTGATGTCCCAGCCCATATTCTTCACCGAGGTCCACTTCCATGGGAACATGCGCGAGGAGGAGAACAGATGAGACGGACGGAAAAAGGCTTCACGCTTCTAGAGGTCCTTGTGGCGTCTTTGCTCCTGGGGATGCTCGTGACAATCTTGACGATGGTGTTCAACCAGTCGTCCGTCGCGTGGCGCACCGGCACCGCGGGCGTTGCCGACCTTGATCAGCAGCGCCAGCAGATAGCGATGTGGCACAGCGTGGCGGACTCCGCGCTGCCGCACGCCTACGGCAACCAGAAGTTCCTCGTCGTCTCCCCGTGGAGCCCGAACGGGGGGCTTCGCCGCCGCACGGTCGAGCGCATGCAGTCGCAGGAGATGGATTCGAGCGTCGACTTCGAAAGGCCGGACTCCTGGAGGAACATCTCCCTCTCCAGCGCCGGCAACAACAGCCGGTTCAAGTCGTTCGTGGTGGGCGTCTCGTCAGATGGACCCGACATGAAGCCACACACCGGCGACGACATCACCACCTGGCCAAAGGACATAAAGAAATGAGACGTCTTTCAAGCCAAGGATTCACGCTCATCGAGCTCCTGGTCGTGATCGCGATGATCATGATACTGGCGGGCTCCGTCACGGCCAGCGTCGTGAAGGCGCAGCGGCGCGCGAAGATAGCGCGCGCCACGGCGGAGTGCCGCGAGATCACGAACGCCATCCTGGCATACGAGAACTACGTAGCCCTGCGCAACCAGTCACTCAAGACGATGAGCGACGTGGCGGCGGACAGGTCGTCGCTCGGCTTCATCCTGGGTGACGCCGGGACCACTGCGGGCGGCGACAAGATACCCGTCCTCTACAACGGCGCGCTGCGTGACGGCAAGATCATAGACCCCTGGGGGCGCCCGTACAGAGTCACCGTCCAGGAGGCGAGCGGCCTTTCAAGCGCGGAGATGGTCGACCAGACTGCCAAGAAGATGTCAACCTCCCTCTATCTCCCCAACTACACGCGCCTCGGCGCCTGGGAGCGCGGCCAATGAGAAGGCAGGCAAAGATGATGAAGATTCCGTCCAGCAAACGCGGCAGCGCGCTTCTGATAGTCCTCGGAATGCTCTCGTTCATGATCGTGAGCGCCGTGGCGTTCTCCGTCTACATGCGCATGAGCAGGGCGCCGAGCTCGTATCTGCGCAGGAACGTGTCTTCACAGCACCTCGTGAAGGCCGCGCTCGCCCGCGCGATCGAGGACATCGACGACAAGATCGGCAACGACCCATACCCCGGCGTGGGGCCCAACGCCACAGACCACATCCTCAGGCACACCGCGCACGACCGCCAGACATTTGAAGGCTACGGCAACACGTGGAACAACCGAGTCTTCTGCCCGTATGCCGACAGGGGAAACACCCCTGGCAAATCTCCTGACACGCGGCTCAATCCGAACATCACCGACGATTCCGGCGAAAGCCACCAGTATGTCGATTTCGACACCACCGCCGCAGTCCTCTCGCTCGAGGCCCTCGGCTACATCCCCGCCCCGATCGTGAACCAGGCGCGCTATTGGAGCCGGCGCACCGAGACGGCGCGCTGGCGGCGCTTCAACTACGACCTCGGCCGCTGGGCGTACGTCGCGATCAACGTCTCCGATCTTCTCGACATCAACTCCATCCATGCCTACACCAACCGCAACTCCGGCGATTTCGGCCGCCTTTCGCTCGCCTCCGCCGTGAAGAACGCCAACGGCACTCCGCAGGACTTCGACAACTTCGTGAAGAACCGCGGCGGCACGGAGGGCCAGGTGCCGTTCACCTCCGTCATGGACTTCAACCTGGCCCTGCAGAGCTCCGGCCCCGTGGATTCGCCGTTCTTCGACTGGATCACAAAGGGTGGAAACAACGGTTTCTACGGCGGCTCCGTCAGCAACCAGGTGGCCCCGCTTCTTTTCGTCACAGACTCCTGGTATCCATCCACCAATTCGTTCCGCAAAGGCTACAGTCCAGACAACGACAAGACGTACTACCTTTCGCGCCCGGAAGACCAGCCTTTCGCCAAGTCCGATTTCAACAAGGAGTCGGGATTCGACAACATCCTCCTGATGATGGAAATGGGCGACCTGTTCCCGTATCAGCTCCACGCCGTCGGCATGGCGTGTCTCTTCGACTATCTTGACAAGGACTCGGTTCCCGTCTCGCTCAGCATGCCGTGCACGGAGGCAGTGCCCATGATCATGGGCATGTGCCCCATATTCAACGAGTTCAAGGTGACCGTCGAGAAGGGCAATGTCGATCGCAAGCCTCTCGGCGGCAGCACAGAGGAGGCGAAGAAGTACGGCGTGACAACGGAGTACAACATCAAGCTGGATCCTTCCCGCATTTCGGTCAATGCGGCGGAGCTGTTCTCCTTCAAGCGCCTTGAAGGGAACCGGATGCCCAATGGCTTCAAGGTACAGGCGCTCGTACGGGCGTATCTGGGTCCGGCGGGCATGCCCCTCAGGGCTTCCAGCGATTCATCGCCGCTGCGTCCCGACAAGAATGCTTGGAATGCCGGGCCTGGGATGAAGTTCGAGAACAACATCCTCACGATTCTCTCAAGCGAGACGCCGATCTCCGCACCACAAGCCACATCGTTCACCGACGGCGAAGGCTCAGAGGCAATCATTGACCAGCCTGCGGTGATCACGCTTTCCGGAAGTCAGCAGCAGACGCTTTTCTTCAAGCATTACAAGGAGGTCGAGGTCGTCGGCGAGACGGAGAAGACGATCGAGGGCACCGAGAAGATAATCGAGTTCCCGTACGCCCCGTATGACGCCACTGGCACGATGGCGTCCTGGAAGGCGACAGACGGCACGTGGGACCGCGCCATAGGCGACAAGATGTCGATGAACGTCTCGATGTGGATGCGCGTGCTGGACAAGAATGGCAAAACGGTCGATCTCGCCCCTGCCACGCTGCGAGACGACGAGCTAAACTGGACAGCAGGGCTTCTGAACAATCCGCCGAACGCACTCCAGGACATCTATGGCCCGGGTGTGCCGCTTTTGAGCTTCCGCACGGATCTCGCCCTGCCATGGAAGCTTGACGACATCAAGAACGAGACGTTCTTCTCCGCCGGCACGAAGGAGTACCCTGTTCAGATCGACACTTCCTCATACGGGGCGCTGTACTGCTACGACCCGCGCTACAATTTCGCGCCAGAGGATTGGTATTCCGATTCCAGCCCAGGGGTGAACCCGGATACCTGGTTCCGAAATGTCAGTGACAATCTTCTAGGTCAGGATGGTCGCGACAACGACATCTTCATGTTCGTCTCGAACCAGGAGTATCTGCAGTCAGTGGGCGAACTGGCGTTCATACCCCGCGTGCAGGATCTGAACTCGGGGAACACCATGGCGCTCGGCGGCAACTTCTTCAACCGCGGCCGCTACAATGGGGCGGACTCCACCTTCGCCGACGATGCCCGCAAGGGGTTCAAGCCCGGCTCCGCCGCCAACAACGCCTTCTTCTGGCGCACATACCGTTCCTATCCGCAGGATGGCGCGGTGCCCGAGAGAGACCCGATCTACGAAATTGCCGACAGCGCCGGAAACCGCATCTACGACGACGACGGCCGCGGCCCGCGCGTGAACCCATATACCGACAGCATGGACATCTTCATGGCGGCTGTCGGGAACACTCCTTACGACTACTGGGCCGCCTCGACGAACAAGTCGCTGGGCACGCAATACGCCAACAACTTCGCCTCCAATCCTTCGGAGGCTCTCAAACACTGCTTCAACAACGATTCGCCGCTTGCGAAAGTCACGGACAAGGAAATGAGCGGTATTGCGTCCATAATGCATTCGGCCATGATAAATGGCGGCCGCGACTGGCTTGCCGCCTACAACAGCCTTGACTGGTACGGCGTCGAAAGTGATGGCGATCCGCAGTGCTTCCTCCAGAAATCCAGGAATCTGACGCAGACAGCCATGAACGATGTGGATCGCAAGTTCCTCTACAGCTATTGGCGCAACTGCTTCGGCAACCGGCAGCAGCTCTTCATAGTGTTCGTGCGCGCCGAGCCGAGCGTCCTTGGCGGAGCGCAGCAGGGCGGACGCGCAGTGGCACTCGTCTGGCGAGACCCGGCGCCACCTGTCGGCTACGAAGGCCGCATAGGCCGCGCATACGAGAAGGAGGTGGAGCATAAGGACAACGATCTGCTCCCGCCCCACCGCACGCGCGTTCTCTTCTACCACCAGTTCGAATAGAATATGAAACTGACAGATGAACAGAAGGCGGCCGTGGCCGCGTGGTTCGCGGGCGGCGCTTCGCTCGACGAGATGCAGAAGCGCATCGCCGCCGAGTTCGGCGTGCATGTGACGTATCTCGATCTAAGGCTTTTTGTCGCGGATCTCCCGCAGCCGAAAGAGGCGGTGGAGGATTATGACGGCGGCATGGGGACACGCCGCCCTACCAATGGCGATGCGGAGCTCGCGGAGGCGGGCGTCGCGCCCGCAGAGGGCGATGCAGAGCTCGGAGAGGGGGGCGTCCCGCCCGCCGATGGCGGCGGTGTGGGGGCACGCCGCCCTACCGATGGCGATGCGGAAGATGCCGGTAGCGTCACAGTCTCGCTCGATCCAATCACTCCGGCCGGAGTGATGGCCGCGGGCGGCGTAACGTTCTCTGACGGCACGTCCGGCAAGTGGTATCTCGACCGCTACGGGCGCCTGGGCTTGAGCGGGGTGCCTGAAGGGTATCGCCCGTCGCCAGAGGATGGCGCTCTCTTCCAGTCGCGGCTAGTGGAACTCCTACAGTCCAAGGGCCTCATGTGAAAAAGCTTGTTGCTGAGATCGCCGATTTCATCGGGCGGACGTCCAGCACGCTCCCCTCGGATGCCCTCGCGGCGCTCAAGTCGGCCCATCGCCGCGAGGCGAAGGGCTCATCCGCGAAGATGATCCTCTCGACGATCCTCGAGAACGCGAAGGTGGCCGCCAAGGCCGGGACGCCGCTCTGCCAGGACACCGGGACGCTGACGTTCTTCGTGGACGAGCGTCTTCGCAGGAAGGCGACGCCGGAGGTGTTCGCCCAGGCCGTCGCCCTCGCGACCGAGAGGGGCTGGCTTCGCCGCAACACGATCGACTCCATAAGCGGCGTCTCGATAGACACGAACGTCTGCCCCGGTGCGCCCGTGGTGCACTATGGGCGATTCGAGAACATCCGGCTTTTGATGAAGGGCGGGGGAAGCGAGAACATGAGCGCGCAGTTCTCCCTGCCAGACGTCTCTCTTGGGGCGGCGCGCGATCTGGACGGAGTCCGGCGGGCGGTCCTCTCCGCAGTGCATCGCGCGCAGGGCTATGGCTGCGCCCCTGGCATACTGGGGGTCGCAATCGGCGGCGACCGCGCAAGTGGCTACGAGGAGGCGAAGCATCAGCTTCTGCGGAGTCTTTCGGACGTCAATCCCGATCCGCGACTTGCGCGCCTTGAGAGGCGTATCCTGAAGGAGGCCAATTCGCTTGGGATAGGCCCGATGGGGCTTGGCGGCAAGA
>CAMOHV010000022.1 GCA_946615275.1 uncultured Verrucomicrobiota bacterium
GGTCCACCGTGTAGATGAAGAATATTCCGCAGAGGAACGCCAGAAGCGTCCACTTCCCGCTACGCGCACCGATTCCCGCGCTTTTCCCCTTATCTGACATCGCTGTGTTCTCTCTGCTTTTTAACCTTCGCCTCAGCGGCCCCGCGCACGACCTCCTGGTACGCCTCGAAGTAGCGTCGGCCAAAGTCCTGCTGCGCCGCCCGGTCGAAGTGTATGCGGTCGGGTTCGAGGCCGTAGTCGTCCTTCGCCGGCACGTACTTGCCCGGCCCGTGCGTCCTCTCGCACGTCTCCTTCTCCGTCGCGGCGATCATCCGGCCGGCCGGAGTCTGCGCCTGCGCCCTGCGCAGCCCGCCCACGATGAGTGGCACGCCCTCCGCGCCAAGGTCCTTCCGGAGGCGCGCCACGAATTCCGGGAACTGCTCGCGGTGCCGGGGCGCGCCCCTCTCGCTGCAGTCGCTCTCCCCCTGATGCCACAGAATGGCCGCAAGCGTGCCGCGCTCCAGCGCCTTCTTCGCGCGCGCGATGCAGTCGTCGTACGGATGCCACACAGGTCTGGGCCTCTTCCACTTCGCCGTCTCGCCGGGCCGCCAGCGCATGATCGACGTGGCCCCGACCGCCGTCGGAACGAGTCCCACGGTTATCGAGGGGTCGCTCTCCGCCAGCGCTTCGCCGAACGTCTTGCCGGGGCCGACGCCGGCGCGGGAACTGTCGAAATGGACGGGGTCAACGCACGGAACCCATTCGCCTTGCGCGTTCATCATCACCACGCGCGGATGCGGCTTGTTGTCCGCAGGGTCGATCTTCCCGCGCCCGGCCATGTTGCTCTGGCCGGCGAGGACGACGATCTTGAACTTGTCCTTCTCCGGCAGGCGCACTTCGGCCGCAGCCGCGCGCACGGCCACGGCCAGCGCCGCCGCCGCCGAAATCCACACCGCAGTCTTGAGCGAAACCGTCATGCCTCACCTCCGCCAGTTCATTTCTATCGAATTATAATCGTGAATCCCTCGGACGCGGCGACGGCATAGACCGTCGACCCTCTCTGCTCGAACGTGACCCTTTCCACCTTGCCGGCGTTCAAGGCGGCGGCGCTGGAAGGCAGCGTGGCCGTGCCGGACACCGAGGCGATTGCCACCCCTTCCTTCAGGTTGGGATTGTCCACCCCCGAGAAGTCCACCGCAACGCCCTTCGCAAGCGCCAGAACGCCGGCGTCGCCCACCGTCAGCAATCCGCCGCCGGACACGCCGAACGTACCCGTCACCGTGAGCGTTCCGTTCGAGATCACGCCCGCGCCCGACGCACAGGCCACGGAGACCGACTTTCCGCCGAGATTGCAGCCTGCGCCCGACGCGACAACGAGGTTCGTCGAGGCTCCGAACGTCCCGTTGCCGGAAAGCGAAAGCGTTCCGCCCTCAACCACCGTCGGCCCGGTGTACGTGTTCGCAGCAGCGAGGACGAGATTGCCCGCCCCGCGCTTCACGAGACCGCCGTCGGCCGCGGCAAGCTCCGGATCCGTCAGCATCGGCTGGTTTATCGTGTATGTCTGGACATCGTTCGTGATTCCCGCAGTGTTCACGACGAAACCGTTTGTGGAAACATAGAAGTGGGTGAAAGCATTGGCGGACATAGCCGACGCCGAGTTTGTCGGGCTGAACACGCCGCCGTTCGCATGAAACACGGCGTGAGTCGCAGCCTTATCTACATCCAGGAAATGCCCGTTCATTTGCAGTTCGCCATTCTTGTTCAAATAAAAATCGCTGGGAGATCCACTCCGGGAGGCCGAGTAAGAGCCGGACTGATGGTTCAGCCGGAGGATGCCTCCATTTACAATCACATATCCATGGGGCGCGTTAGCACCATATGTCGGATACAGTCCCGTAGTTACTTCAAACTCGCCTTCGTTCACGACAAGACGGGACTCCAGACCCTCGACCGTCGACGTTTTAGTTCCAAGGCGGTAGCCATACAAGGTGCACTTGCCGCCATTTATCTCGATATACACATTGCCGACCGCCTTCGAAGCATCGTCAAATGCGAATGTATGGTTGGAGGTTTTCATCGTACCGCCGTTCTGCCGGTACGTGAACGTGGGCGGAACCGCGAAATCACCCTCTGGCATCGCATAACCAAACCTTAACAAAGAAGTTGAGAACGTTCCGTTGTTCAGCACGAATGTTGCATCTCCTGTCGAATCCGCAGTGCCGATGGTAAGCGACGTCCCTCCCCCCGATATTGTTGCGTCGATCGTGGGCGCGTTGTCGGCCACTCCTGTCTCGCCCATCGCGAAAGTTCCTCCTGCGACCGCAACGGACGCGACATTGGAAATGGACGAATCGCCATTCACCGAACGAATGTTGTTGGCACTCACGTTTTTATCGACGGCGGCTTTCGCCTTCAGAGTCGTGGTGCCATTGCCGAGCAGCGTCAGCGTGCCGGTTCCGTATTTGGCCAAACCGCGGTTCGAGGCGGTAGTGGCAATTGCATTCACGGTCACGTCGGCGTCGCTCTCGAAAATCGCCTGTCTGTTCGCGGCCGCAGCAATAGTGAAGCCGGGAATCGTCACGTCGTCGCCAGTGTAGAGCAGCGTGCCGGTTCCGAGCTTCAGCTGGCCGGCGGAAGTGATGAACGAGAGGTCGTCAAGCACCGTGCGCCCGCTGCCGGTCGTGATTCCGCCCGTGTATCCGCTCGCGGGAGAGAGAGACACCTCGCCCGCGCCGGAGGCGACGTGCGTGTTCACGGAGATGTCGCCGCTTCCGGCGACGTCGCCCGTCACGTGCAACGCGCCGGGCGCGGTCGTCTGGATCGAGGCCGCAGAGGCGATCTCCACCGGCGCGGCAATTGTGTTCGTGCCGGAATTGTTGACGATCGCCGCCGTATCGTCCGAAAAGAACGTAAGCGTCTTGGAACCGGAAACGAGATAGCCGTATGCGGGATCGGCCGCCGCGAACGAAATCGAGCCGAGCGTCGCGTCTATGTCGAGCGCCACCGGCACGTCCGCCGCCTGCGCCGCCGGGAACGTCGCCGCGCCGTTGCGCGGAGCGCCGATCGTGGAATCGGACCAGTTGGACGGCTCAGACCACGCGCCGCCCGAGGTGGTTGAAGCCCACGCGTTGTCCGTCGCCTCCGTACCCTTCACCTTGAGAACAGCATGCCCGTCCTCGACGGACGCCGAGCAGGAGCAGCTAATGGGGGCGGGCGCCATCACCGCCTTGGACGCGATGGACTGGAGAACGGAGATGTCTTCGGCGCGAGCCTTGATGACGACGTATTCGCCGGGAGTGGAAAGCATGCCATCGCTGCCAGCCTCCTCGTAGAGGGCAATCGTAGGCGCGTTGAGAAGCGTTCCGGCCGTAAGCGCACCAGTGACCACAAGGCAGCTGCCGCGCGCGAAAGCGAGCGTGGGCGAGTCTGCTGCATCGTCGGAGCCAAGCTTGAACGACGCCACTGTCTGCTCGCCGTTCGTCACGGCGAGCGCGCCGTTGTCGCCGGCGAGCGAAAGCGCCGTCGTGGAGGGAAGCGCGCCGGATGCGACGAGTTCAACGTATGCGTCCGCTATCGTCGTGGCGCCGGCGTAAGTGGAGGCGGCGGCAAGCTGGAGATGCGCACCGGCCGCGCTGGAGGAGTTCGTGACCACGAGACCGCCCTCGCCCTCGATGCCCTTTGCGAATACGACGGGCACGGAGCCGTCCGGTATGTCCGCCGTGAATCCGCCGGAGGCGGCCGTGACGCTCGTCATGTTGGCGGGGATCTGCACGGACGAAGCATCGTCGCTCCTGTGCTTCCACACGCCGCCGTCCACGACGAGATGGAGTTCGCCTGCGGTTGAATTGACGAAATTGTTCATTTCGAGAGTGCCGCCGCCGGCCACGCGCACCGTTGTGACCTGCCCGCTCTCCTGGTAGTCGTTCCACAACTGACCGGTCAGGATCCTGGAATCCGCTCCAGTCACCTCGACGAGATTGGATGTGCTCCGGGTGTCTTTTGCGTTGTAGTTGCCCATGAATCCGTGCGACGTGAGAAAGCCGCCGTTCGACACCTGCACTACGCAATCCGCGCCGCTGTTGTAGGCGAGATGGATGTTTCCTTCGCACGAGAACTCGCCGCCGGAAACTTCCAGGCGCGGCGAATTCCAGAGGTCGGAAAATCCGTCGGACGAACTGGATATGCCCATGAGGACCAACGAATTACTTCCCTTGACGTTGAGTTTGCCGCCCGTCACGCGCACCGTCGGCTGGAGACGTGCCGTAGAGTTGTGCGTGGAACCGTTGCACTGGCCGATGGCAAGGCGGCCGGTCACCCTGGTGACGCCGCTTCTTATCTCGAGGACACCGGTTTTTTCCGTTCCGTCGAGCGTCGTGCACGCGCCGACGACGGCGTACGTGGCCGACCTGTCGAAGTTCGCGAGTACGTTCGTGACCGATTCATCCTGCGTGTCGATTACGACCGTTCCCTCTGCAATGGTGAAATTGCCGAAGCCTTTCGTGGGAGCCTGTTGGTCCGAGAAGTCGAGGACCTTCACGCGGTTGTCGTTGTTCGCGTAGCTGGTGCGGGTCAATTCGAACTGCTCGGTGAATGTCAACGTCCCGGGTCCGGTTTTTATCAGATAGCCGCCGGATGTATATCCGCTCGAAACCGTAAGGTCGTTGTCGATTTGCCAGACGTAGTCGCTCTGTGCGGCGCCCCCCTTGAGGGTTTTCGACCATTCTCCGTTGGCGGGACCTGCGTAGCGGAGAGTGCCGCCTCCATTCTGGGTGAACGTGCCCGTGCCCAGTTCGCTCGCGTCCGGCGTCTGGATCACAAGCGTGCCGTATTTGAGCGTGGTGCCGCCGCTGTGCGTGTTCGCGGAATTGAGATAGACCGTGCCGCCGGACGCGGGCGGCGCTTTGGTATTGATCGTCAGTGCGTTATTGCCGGTGTATTTCTGCGTGACGTTCGTAGTCGTCCCGGCAGGCGGGTTGATCGTGTATGTCGTCGCAGATGCGCCGCACACGATGCACGCGGCCGTCGCCGCAATTAGAATCTTCCTCGACATGCCTGATCCTCCTTAAAATTTAATGCAATTTTATCACATATATTCACATTCCCACTATCCGTCATGCCAAGAAAGGACTATTCAAATCGACAATGGCAGGGCGGCCAAACCTCTGGCCGCCGCCGAAGCGTCACTGCGGCATGGCCGCGCATTCAGAATTTTTCCGCCGCGCAGTCGACGAGCCGGCGCGTGTTGGAATCAAACGAAAGGCCGATAAGCCAGATGGGGCGGCCGTCTGCGATGTACGGCTCCGCGTACTTATTCCTGCGGATCTGCGCGAATGCTCTGTCCACCGGCTCGTCCACCTTCAGTTCGAAGACGTAGATGCCCTTCTTGTGCTTCGCCACGATGTCGGCGCGGCCGTTCGACTGCCGGTCCTCCGAGACGACCTCGACGCCCTGCGACGCAAGGAGCGTGTAGAGCACGCGCTCGTAGGAGAACTCCTGGACATCGCCTTCCTTGGGGCAGTAGGGCAGGTGCGCGTAGAGCGACTTGAGGCCCACGAAAACCTTCGGCCAGTTGAAACGAAGCAGGGACTTCCCGAGATTGGCCGCCCAGGCCACATCCTGATCGGCGGCGACGCCGGCCACAAGCGTGGACAGATCCCGCCTCACCTCCTCGTCGGGGACGCCAAGCGTATAGTCGCCCACGTCAGGGTCGTAGTCCTTGATCGTAAGATAGCCTGACTGGTAGAGGAGCGCGACGGCCGTAAGATGCCTGAGCTCCGCCACGTCGAACGCCTCACCCGAGACTTCTTCCACCTTCTCATAATTGAGCGCCAGAAGGTCTTCGCGCTTGAGGTAGTTCATCAGCATCGACGGACGACCCGTCGTCGCCCACGTAGCCGAGAAAGTCGGCTCCTTCTTGACGAGCGTGTAGGCCACGGAAATCGGGTTGTACACGGTCGTCGCGACGTTCTTCGCAAAGCGGAACCCGTTGTACCACCGCTTCATCTCGGCGCGGTATTCCTCGTATGGCTTGCCCATCTTCGCGGCATGTTCGCGCAGATGCTCCTCGAAGTTCGCGGAAAGTTCGTCCTCGGTGTAGCCGAACATCGTAGCGCAGCTGTCGTCCTGGGACAAGTCCACGATGTTGTTCAGCGCCGAAAACACGGAGAGCTTCGCAAACTTCGAGACGCCAGTCATGAACAGGAAGCGTATGTCGCCCGTGCGGTTCTTCATTTGAGAATAGACTACGGAGAGCCTTTCGCGCACTGCCTCGGCTTTGGCTGCGTCGTCGAGGCAGTGCCCCACCGGCGCGTCGTATTCGTCGATCAGGATCACCACGCCCCTGTGGACGTCGTTGCCGTTCTCGTCCTTCTGCCAGGCGAGGGTCTCGATGGCCTTGCCGAAATTGTCCGCCGGCGTAAGCGACGTGTCGTACGAGTAGCCGGCTTCAGCGAGCTTTCGTTCAACATGCCACTCGAGCGACCTCACGAACTCCTCCACGCTCGTGGTCGTCAGGTCGTTGAACTCGAAGTGGATGATCGGATGCTTTTCCCACTTCCAGTCCGTCTTGTCGATGGCAAGCCCCTCGAAGAGCTCGCGCCGGGCGGAGAAGAGCGCCTTCAAGGCGGAAACAGTAAGCGACTTTCCGAATCTGCGCGGCCGCGAGATGAAGAAGAGGTTCGCATTGGGATCTGCGGCCAGTCGATGCATGAACATCGTCTTGTCGACGTAGATGCATCCCTTGTTTCGCAACTTAGGGAAGTCGTGCGTGTCTGTGGCTATCGGTCTCATCGCCAGGATATTGTACCATAATTATCCCGGGGCGTGGACACAAAAACGCACGTTGCCTCTCGTCCGGGCGCATCCCCCGCCCGTCTCTAGCGGATGATTATCGTAGTGCCCTTGACGACCTGGTTGCGGAGATATGAGGCCAGCCGGCGCCACTCGGCTTCCGTCTCGAGCGTCGTCACGCCGGCGGCCTTCGCCTGCGCGTACGTCGCCCTCTCGTCGATGAACTCGCCGTAGATCGTGTAGTAGAGAGCCATCGCGGCAAGTTCACGGCCCTTGTCGGAGACGGAGAGGTTGGCGTAGTAGAGCGAATCGTCGAATCCGGCTTTCTCGAACGCCAGTCCGACGGGCGACAGCGCGACGGCATCGGCGCCCCACTCGGACTTGACCATCTCCGCGGCGGCCTTGTAGTTTGCGTCGATCTCCGCCTGCATGGCGGGCGCATCCGCATATTTGTCCGGATACGCGCTGGCATAGCCCGGCTTGTACGCCCACGTCTCGAACAGGACGGCGCGCGGGATGACGCCGCCATTGCCGTTGCGGACAAGCGCGTAGATGTTCGTCGCGTCCGGCAGGAACCCCTCGGCCGGCGCCGTGGTCCCCGCCGAGGTCGCTTCGATCTGGTTCCCCTGGACGACGACATCGTCATACCCGCCCAGCATATATCTCGCATCGGATTCCAGCGTGAGCCATGGCGCCAATGAAATGCGGGCGAGATTGTTGGAAAGCGAAGACGAGTCGCCGGGAAGCTGCTGCGTCACGTTGGGTCGCGGATGCCCCGCAAGCTCAGCCATGCTCGCCACAAGCTCGGGGACGCTTCTGCCATCGTAGTCGCTGATGTATTTATTTCCGATCCATAGGATGTTCCTGCCCACCTCAGGTTCCGGGAGGTCGCCCTCGATGGAAAACGCCGTGAGGTACACCCAGCGTCCGTTGGAATCGCACCTCGCCGTCGGCGCGATCTCGATGCGCACGACGCCGTTCGCGTCCGGCACCACGTTCTCCAGCTTCGCCACGCGGTCGAACGACGCGGCGCCGCTCGCAATCTCTTCGTCGAGATAGGCCGTGACGGTGTTCTCGCCCCTGCAGCGGAACATCGCCTCGTAATCGAAGGCGCTCACATAGGCGCGCGAGCCGATGAAGCGGAACGTGTAGGCCCGGCCCGGCTTGAGCCCCACGACGTCGTACGCGGCCATGCCCTCCATAGGCACGTCGCCGGTGGCCGAGGCGCCCCTGCTTGCGAGGAGCAGCGCCTTGCTGCCGGACCTCGCCGGCTCGAAGTCCGCCGCGTCCCCCGCGTACGGTCCCGAGGCCTTCGTGCTGACGTGCTGGGTGCCGCCTTCCGTGTCCTTGCCGAACGGACGTATGGTGCGGATCGCGAGCGCGACGGGCGTGCCGTCGGACGCGACGAACGGCCCCATCGCCTTGTACCACTCGTACGCCGCGTCGCCGAAGTCGTCGAAGCGGTTCCACGACTTCGTGTCCACGGGCGCGTCGCCGACGGCGTCGACGTACATCCGGCGCGGCGTGTAGGCCGCCTCCTTCTCGAACACTGCCGTCCACGCGGCAGACACCGCCGCGGAAATCGTGAACGGGTTCGCCGTCACCGTCTCGTTCGTGAACGACGACGTCCACCCCACGAACCGGTATCCCGCGTCCGCCGTCGCCGTGGCGACGACGGACTTGGAGGATGCGATCACGTTCCGCTCCTTCGCCGCCACGCCGTCGATGGTCGTCGCCACGCTGCCGCCCGTCGTCGCCGACACCTCCACCACGTTCATCCCCGCCGCCGACAGCTGCCGCGCGATCCGGAAGGCCAGGATGTAGGAGAAACCTTTCGTGTTGTTCGCCCCCTTGGCGATCTGGATTTCCACTTCGCCGGCGGCGTTCGGGCTGATGCCGGACACCACGGCAACGTCGTTCGTGTTGTTGGCGACGGCCAGCAAGGCCGCCCCCGTGTTGGCACCGACGACCGTGTAGACGGTATCGCGCCTGGCCGTATCGCCAATGCGCGATGCAACGAACATGAACTCGTATTGCCTGTCCGCCTCCAGGCCGCGGATAATCGCTTTCCCCATGGTATTCTTGGCGAAATATATCTGGCAATTGGTGTACTTCGAATCGCTTCGTATGCGCGCTTCGTTGAAGACGGCAGCCATGCCCGTCAATGGTTCCGTTGCATCTGTGTTCTTCGCTCCTTGCACCAGATTTTCCATCGTCACGGTCGTCGTGTTGCCATCGCGGTCTTTCAATGCGCTTGACGTCGCCAGAGCGTTCATGTTCATCTTGTTCCAGACGACGGCAGTCGGCGTCTTCGTCGTCCCGTAGGTGTTGATATAGATCTCCTGGTCGTACGCCTCGGCAAGATCCATCTCCTCGAACTTCAGCGCCGTGAGGAAGCCGGATCCATAGCTCTGCTCCGTATCTTCGGCGCCGCGCACGTCGAACTCCACGGTGCCGTCCGGAAGCGGCGCGATGGAACGCACTGTGGCGGTGGAATCATTGGCAGCCCCCCCGTCGTGCTTGACCGCCCCCTTAGTCGCGCCGGTCACGGTGAAAATCGTGGTTCTCTTTTCGGACGATTCGTTCTGCGCGACGAACGTGAACGCATAGAGCTTCGCCGGATCGAGGCCCTCGAGGCGCGCGCGAATGCACGGGTAGCGGAACCTGCGCCCGCCGGACTCGTTGCTTTTGCCGTTGTTGTAGAGTGCCACCAGCAGCGGATCCGCCGAGGAGGCCAGGCGGGAGTCCGAGGTTGCCGCGACTCGGCCGGTCTCGAACTCGGCGGCGCCGTCCGTGAACGCAAGTGGAGATTTGTAGTGGAAGTTCGCCGGATAGACGAGAAACAGATTCACGCCAGTGGCGTTGCCGTCGCTGTCGACGAGATTCGCGTAGCGCGCGGGCTCGCGCTTTTCATTGTCGTTGTCGCCGTGGAACGGGATGAAGTTCCATCCGGCCGGCGCAGTGTCGCCATCCTTGCACTGCTGGATGTACCACTTCGTCCCGGCGAAGGCCGAGAAGCACATGCCAATGGACAGTGCCATGCTGACGGCCATTGGAACGCGGTTGGCAAACTGATTCATCACCATAGCTAACCCCTTTCTAGACTTAGGTTTTACGTGCGATATTATAGCAGTAAACCTACCCCTCCCCTATCCGTTTCTGCAAAGAATTTCTATTCAAATCGACAAGGATGGTGTCTTGCCCCCCTACTCTCCGAGATCGTAGGATCGTTCTGCGGTAGGGGCGCGCGTCCCGCGCGCCCGTCGCGCTACGGCTGCACGCGCATCACGACGGGCCCGAGCAGGCCCGACGGCAGCAGCTTCTCGTCCTTCGCCCAGTGCCGCCACGTGGTGAACGTGTGGCGGCCGGTCGGGGA
>CAMOHV010000023.1 GCA_946615275.1 uncultured Verrucomicrobiota bacterium
GCTCAAGCTCGTCTTCAAGATCCGCTTCGGACGCCAGAGTTGAAATGCTGGAAACTTCACCTCGGCAAATCTTGTTTGCGCTTTCTGCAAAACATGATCTTCGGATCGTGTCCACAGTTCGTCGAGATACTGGAGACGGTTCGTGACCTTGAGATGGAAATTCACGGAAAGCGGATTTCATGACTTGGGCTGATTATGTCCTTGGCGAGTTTCGGGGTTGCACAAATCTTCAATTCGCACTAGACGCGGGGGTGCGGTTGTGATAAAATTTTGGCGTTGAAAATTTGTAAAGGGAGGATTATGCCCTAAAATGGAAGACCGGCAGAGAAGCCAGGCCGAGATCGAGTCGTATCTCGCCATGATCCGCAAGACCATTGCGGACAGCGAACGCCTTGTCTCTCAGGCCGAACTGCGGATCGCCGAGACGGACAGGATGCTCGCCCAGCAGGGCCTCACCCGGGAGCAGGTGCTGGCGATGGAGGTCCCACAGTCGCAGATCGACGCCGCCAACGCCGAGCTCAGGCGCAGGGGCCTCCCGGAGCTCGACGACGGTGGATGGGACGCCCCGAGGGACGACGAGGACGGGCGCGGCGCGTTCCAGCCGGAGGTCCCGCTCGACGGCGCGGCAGACGAAGTGGACGCCAGGCGCGAAAAATTCGGCATGATGATGAAACCTTTCAGGATCTGACGTGTAAAGAGGGTAGGAGGACAAAACCATGAACATAACAGGAACAACCAACAGCATCAACCTCGACCCCAATCTCTTGAAGGCGGGATACGCGGGGACAGACGGCTCCAAGACCGCCGCCGACGCGAAGCGCGCAGAGATCGCGCCGCTTCTCTTCGGCTCCAACGTGCTTGTCTCGTATGGCATAACCGACATAGAGGCGCTCGTCGCGCAGCTGAAGAACGAGAACGCCGACGCGCGCGTTGCCATGAAGCTGAAGTCGCTCGGCTCGATAGCGGAGGGCCTCAGCACGCAGCAGATCAAGGCGCTTGAACAGGCGCTCGCGCTCGCCGACAGCGTGAAGGCGCTCGAGAGCGCGCAGAATGAACTCAAGAACGGGCTGGAGAAGTCCCAGGGGGAGATCACCGCCCTCTCGATCCAGATCGAGTCTCTGGAGAAGCAGATCGAGAACGCCCGCGCGAACGCCGAGGACTACAACAAGAACATCCGCGAGCAGAAGGCGAAGAAGGCCGAGATCGAGGGCAAGATCGAGGAGCTTGAGGCGGACACCGAGGCCGACAGGTCGACGGAGATCGCCGAGCTGCGCGCCCAGGCGGAGAAGCTCGACGCGTCCATAAAGTCCAACGAGGACGCGCTTGCGGCGACGAAAAGCAAGATCGCCGCCGACAATGCCTCGCTCGCCTCGGCGAAGGCCAGGATGGGGCAGCTCGAGGCGAACGTGTCCGAGACGAAGGACGCGATAGAGCGGAACAAGAACGAGATATCGGGCCTGAACGCGCAGATATCGGCCAGCCTGGAGTCCATCGACACCAACACCCTCAAGACGCTCGCGAAGGAGATCGCGGCCGAGGCCGTGGGCGATGCGGAGCGGGCGGAGTCGCCGCACGACTCGGAGAAGCGCGAGGAGAAGGCGGAGGCGCTGGACGTGGCGATGGCGATCCGCGACAGCCTCGACGCCATAGCGAAGGACATTCTTCAGGAGATCGCCGAGAAGCGCGTCGAAATGGTTTGACGCGGCCTGGCGAGAAAACAAAAACAAAAAAGGAGACGCAGAAATGGCAGACACAAACGAGGCGCTGAAGGAGCTGGTCGCGAACGCGGCCTTGACGATCAGGAAAGGCGTGCCGCTCAAGGCTGCGAAGGGCATCAGCGACGAGGAGCTGAATGCGGTGTATTCGCTTGCGTACAGCTACTACTCCACCGGGCGCTACGACGAGGCGCTGAAGCTCTTCAAGTTCCTGGTGATGTTCGACCACATGTGCCAGAAGTTCTGGATCGGGCTCGGCTCCACGCACCAGATGCTCAAGCAGTACGACGAGGCGATAGCCGCGTACGCGCAGGCGGCGATCTTCGACCTGGACAACCCCAAGCCGATGTACTACGCGGCGCTCTGCCACTATGCGAAGGGCGACAAGGTGAAGGCCGCGAGCGCCGTGCGCGCGATCGAGATGTTCTGCACGAAGAAGGACGCGAAGACGGCGCCGTTCTTCGAGAAGGCCGCCGCCCTGAGGGCAGCCCTGGGCGATGAGCCGTTCGCGGAGCTGAAGAAGCTAGACGCGGAGGCAGAGGCGAAAAAAAGCGCGTCCGTGGCGTAACCTCCCCGCTGGCCGCGTGTAAACAGGGCGACGAAAGGAGAACAACCCATGTCAATCACAGTCAACAACAATCCGGCGGCAGTTCCGCCGCCCCAGATCCCGCAGAACGCGGGCGTCGACGGGAACGCCCTGATCCAGGGCGACGCCACTGGCAAGATCGAGACCGGCGACGCGCCGATCATCCAGGGCGCGGGCCTCATAATCACCGAGGCCGACGAGGTGGGCCGCAAGGGCCCCGCCGGCAGGGTGGACTCGACCAAGAAGCTCGTGGACGTGAACGAGGTGCCCGAGCTCGACGCCGAGGACGTGCGCAGTCTCGCCGAGATCATCGGCGACCTCGAGAAGCTCATCGCGGAGCTGAAGAACTCCTCCACCGAGGAGCAGATCGCGGCCACGAAGGAGCGCATCGCGAACCTCAAGGAGAAGATCCAGACGCAGTTCCAGGACCGCCTGTCGAAGATCGACGAGACCATCGACAAGATGAACGAGGCCGCGCGCCTCAAGCAGATCCAGGAGGCGTCGGCGTGGATGAACGTGGCGCTCGCTATCGTCGGCGCGGTGATCGCGATCGCGGTGGCCGTCGCGGCGGTGGCCACGGCCGGGGCGGCCGCCGGCGTGGTGGTGGCCGTGTTCGCGTGCGTCGGCGCGCTGGCGGCGACGGGGAACGCGGCGCTCTCCGTGTACCAGCAGGTCGCGAAGGACGACATCGAGCAGTCCGTCAAGGACAAGGCCGCGGAGTACCGCGCCCAGGGCATGTCCGACTCCGAGGCCATGAAGAAGGCCACCGAGGAGGTCACGGACAAGTTCCTCACGATAAGCCTGGTGCTGACGGGCATCTCGGTCGTGTGCGGCTTCGTGGGGGGCTTCGGCAGCTCCGCCGGGTCGGCGCTCAGGGTCATCTCTGCCCTGCAGGCGGTGACCTCCGGCATTGGCATGGGCTCGGGCGTGGCGAACCTGGTGATATCCAACATGGCGAACGACGCCAGCTACGATTCGCAGTCCGCCGAGGCGGAGCTCGCGCAGCTCGAGGCCGTGCTGCAGAAGCTCAAGAAGGCGCTCGACGAAGAGACGTCGCAGATACAGGTTCTCATCCAGCAGCTAATGGACGCGCTGGCCGACCTGGCGCAGCTCCTCGAGTCTGCGACTAGCACCACCGACGAAATCGCGCAGCAGACGGGGGCCACGGCCTGATCCGTGCGGCGCGCAAAGGCAATACGAAGAGAAGAAAGGAGAAATCCCATGAACGTCGACACATCAAACATCAGGGCCAACCTCATCGCGCTCCAGGAGGCGCTGAATGGCGTTGACGGCGAGAACTTCGCCAGCGCGAACGTGAAGGACGTCTCTGTGACGACCAACGACGCGGGGCTAACGATAACATTCAACGCCGTCGTGGACGGCGTTGAGACGCCGGTGGTGCTTTCAATGACGCCGGAGCTGGAGCCGCCGGAAGGCACCGCGGACGAGGTGGCGATGGGGACGCTCCTAGAGAAGATCAACGAGCTGGACGTCTCCGAGATGTCGTCCGACGATGCGGTGAAGTTCATGCAGGCCCTCCTCGAGAAGACCGTGGAGAAGATGCAGGAGAGGGGGATGATCCAGGGCGCCAAGGACGGAGCCGGGCTCCCTCAGGTCACGGGAGGGGCCACGCTCTTCAATCTTCTGGAGGTGCTGTCGCTCATCGTCAAGGCGTCGCAGGAGCTCAAGCAGGCCGCGAAGACGATCAAGGCGGCCGAGAACGAGCAGCAGGCGCAGGCGTACGAGCAGCAGGCCAAGAAGACGATGGCCATGGCCGAGGCCGCGAAGAGCATGGGCAGCAAGTACACGGCGATCTCCGCGGTGTTCCTCGCGGTCTCCGCCGTGATGTCCGTGGGCGCGGGCGTCGTTGGCGCGGCGAAGGGGTTCCTCTCCGACACCAAGGCGAGCGGCACCGCCGCCGGCATGTCGAAGACCGTGTTCAGCGGGGGCGATCAGCCTGACATGACGCATGTGACGACCCCCGACGGCCTCAAGGCCGTGAAAAGCCTTGGCGATGGGGGGGCGGTGCGCGCCGACGCCATCCGCGACGACTTCGCGAACAGCCCCAAGATCGCGCAGGCCAAGACCGACTACCAGACCGCCGTGAACCAGCTGGAGGCGCTGCCGGCGAACGACCCGGGCCGTCCCGCCGCCGAGGCGAACGTCGCCACGAAGAAGGCCGAGTTCATCGACGCGGTGATGGAGGTCAAGGGCAAGTACGACTCCGACTACATCGCCGCCCCGAAGGAGACGGCGGCCCAGAAGGAGGCCGAGATGACCATCGCGAACGAGTACGCCATGAAGACCCTCAAGGGGACCCAGGTGGACATCACTCGCAACGGGCAGCAGCCCGCTCCGGAGAGCATCCTCAGCGAGAACGACTGCGCGAAGATCCGCAACTCCTGCGACAGGACGTACAGGACCAACCTCAAGGAGGAGAACCACTACGTGATCTCCGCCGTGGGCGCGGGCGCCATGCACCTCGGGCAGCTCTTCCAGGTGCTGAACCAGCACTGGCAGTCCGAGGTCAGCTACGAGGCCCAGGGCAAGGCGGCCCAGGCCCAGGAGGAGCAGGCCGACGCCACGCGCAAGCAGAAGGACTACGACGAGAGCAAGAGCCTGGAGGAAGCCGCGCAGACGGTGATCGACGCCGCGCGCCAGACTCTGCAGAAGACGTACGAGAGCCAGCGCGAGGCCACGAGGGAGATCTTCGGCTGATCGGCCAGATCTGGCCGGGATCGGGAGGGCGTTGCCATGGCGACCATCGAGATGCACAGGATAGCGGGCGCGGACGTGTACGGCGTGGAGCAGTACGCCTACGCCGTGGACGGCGTGGAGAACCGCGACTACTCGGCGGCCCTGGCGGCGGCGGCCTTCAAGCAGGCCGCCGCCGTCGAGGCGGAGCTCGATGCGCTGACCGTGATGGTGCGCGCGCGCCAGCAGAAGCTCAACGACCTCAACAACGTGCTCACGACCGTCGTGAGGGCGCTCGCCACGGTGGATACGGAGGGCGACGAGGGCGCCAGCGAGAAGAGCGACAAGATCGACGCCCTGAGGGACGCCAAGGAGCTCGCCCGCACGTACCAGATAACGATCCGCCTCGTGGGCGACGACGACAACCAGATAACGTATGGCGACGGCCAGACGGCGATGGCCGAGATCAAGCATTCGTCCGACCTCGAGAGCAACGCGATGCAGCAGGACCTTGTGACGCTCCAGAACATGATCTCGAAGCGCGACTCAACGTACCAGACGATCATCTCGCTCGTGAAGAGGGCGCTCAACGCCAGCGCGACGACGATCAAGGGGATGGGGCAGTAGCGCCGAGGCGGAAAGACGAGAAGGAGGAAGGAACATGGCTGATGCAGCATTGAACCCGTATCAGATAGCGCCGCAGGCGGTTACCCTTAGCCAGAACTGGGGGCTCACCGCTTGCGACTACGAGTACCGGGACTACAACAGGGTGGCGAAGAAGTTCGAGACGGTGAAGGTGGACTTCCAGGACCTCATGGTGCGCGTGGGCTCGCGCAAGGCGGCCGTGGTGGAGGGCGAGATCGCCCCCATGGCAACCCGGATGCGCTCGCGCAACAGCTACCTTTCGCAGCTGGGGACGGTGCTCGCGAAGCTCACGAAGGTGCAGGCCACGTTCAGCGGCGACGACTCGGGCAGCAAGACGGCTAACATCGACCTCACGGCCGACGAGTACACCCTTCTCCTGAACATCCCCGCCGCCAGCGGGATGATCCACAAGAACAACGACGGAACGTACTATGCGACGAAGGCGGAGTACGAGGGGCTGGTGCAGGCCGTCAAGGGCGAGATGGACAAGGAGAACAACCTCGCGCAGACGGACATGACGCGCCTGCAGTCGCTCGTGGACTCGCGCGACGACTCCTACTCGACCGCCACGAACATAATGTCCGCCATCAGCGACACGCGCTCGAACCTGATCGGGAACCTTTGACAGGGAATAGTGGATAGTGGATAGTGAATAGTGAGCAGGTTGGAAGAAAGGGAGAGCAAAGGAGGAGATAGAGGATGATTGAGGCGACGCAGATAGCGACGATGCGGTACGCGACGGCGGGGTCCTCCGCCGTGAACCTGTATTCGAACGGGGCGGCCGACGGGCTCACGCTGGGGCAGCTGGTGATCTCGGTGTGCATGAGGACGGCGATGTCCTACGAGAGGCAGAGCGTCAACAAGATGAACGTGATATCGAGGAACTCGGACATCCTGAAGACCGGCTCGACGTGGGTGGAGCGGCTTGTGAACGGCTCCGCGAGCTGGACGCGCGCGAAGGCGTTCATCATCGGGACGCTCGGCGCGACCGAGGCGGAGCTGCCCGAAAACATCAGGACGTACGACAACCGCCTCAAGGCGGCGGCGGTCGCGACGGAGAAGATGAACTCGATCATGCAGACGCAGCAGCAGGACCTGGTGGCGCTGCAGTCGTACGTGAGCAGAAGGGACACGGCGTACTCGTCGTCGTCCAACATCGTCCGCGCCCTGGGCCGATCCATGGGCAATCTCGCGGGCAACATCAACATGGCCAACGGCTAGGAGGAGCATCATGGCAGTAGACACAGTGGAATTCAACCTTTCGATGCCCGACCACGACACGGGCATGTATCTCACGGCGCGCACGTACTCGCTCACCGTGAAGGACGCGGACGGCGCGACGGAGACGCTTCTCACGAACCTCTCCATCGGCCAGCTCGTGATGGCGCTCTGCCTGGAGAGGGCCGTCGCCAAGGAGAAGGAGATCATCGACACGATGAACTCGCTCAACACCACGTCGTCGCAGCTCGAGGCCCTCACCACCATCGAGACCGACGTGGTGGCGGCGACGGACACCAGCAAGGTGAACCTCAAGAACAAGACGCTCACCTACAACGGCTCGACGTACACGTACTACGCGTTCCTCGATGAAGTGGTGAAGCTTGACGTGGTGCCGGAGACGGCGTGCGCGACCGACAACGAATTCGTCACCTCCCTCGAGCGGGCGATGGACGAGCGGAACTCGATAAACCAGCAGACGATGATCGAGCTGCAGTCCGCCACCAGCAAGCGCGACCAGGCGTACGACATGATCTCGAACATCCTCAAGAGCCTCGGAAACGTCATGTCGGGGATCTTGAACAACCTGTAAGGAGAAGAATACCGGTAGATGGCATCGACGGCTATAGAGCGGCTGATAGACGCGGTGGGGTACCCGGAACGGGCGCCTCGCGGCGCGTTGTCTTTCGCGATGCAGGTGGACGGCGCCGACGTCCTCGCGGAGGAGCGCGGCGGCTGGCTCAGGCTTTCGATCAAGCTGGCCGCGGACGAGGCCCTTCTGCCGAAGTTCGCCGCCTTCGCGGCCGGTAGGATGCTGCGCGAGGACGCGACTCTCTCCGTGGACGCCGAGCGCGGCCTCTTCCTGTGGCAGGACGCGCCGGCCTCCGCGAACGCCCACGCCCTCGCGAGGCTGTTCGAGACGTTCATGGACTCCTGCGACTGGTGGCGCTCGCGCATAGAGGAGCGGAGCGGGGAAGAGGAGCGGACGCAGCCCGAACTGTACATGATAAGACCCTAGGGAGAAGGTGGAAGGTGGAGATGAGACCTAAGCATTTGAGATCGGCCGCATTGGCGCTGGCGGCATTGGCGCTGGCGGCAATGGCGGCGTTCCGCGCCGAGGGCGCGCCGATACCGTGGAAGCTGCCGAAGTACACGCTCGTCGCCCGCGACATGAACCTGAGGACCGCGCTCGACACGTTCGCGGTAGCGGAGGGGCTCTCGGTGGTGATGTCGCAGAACGTCGCGGGCATGTTCTCCGGCGAGTTCCGCGACGTGCCGGCGGGCGAGTTCCTCGACAGGATCGCCACCCTGCACAACCTCACGTGGTACTACGACGGCGCCGCGCTCTACATCTACGGCGCGGGGGAGATACAGACGCTTCTGGTGGACCTCCAGTACATGAAGGCCGCCGAGGTGAGGTCCATGCTCGGGGAGCTGGAGGTGGAGGACGCGCGCTTCCCGCTGAAGACGACCTCCGACGACGAGATAGTCCTCGTCTCCGGCCCGCCGCGCTACGTGGCCATCATCGCCGAGCTCATCGAGAAGGCCGACAGGCTGCGCGAGAAGCGCACGTTCAACGAGGTGGAGATGCGCCTCTTCCCGCTCGTCCACACGTGGGCCGACAACGTGAGCTTCTCGGTGTCGTCGCCGGAAAGCACGATGATGATCAAGGGCGTGGCGCAGATACTCGAGGAGATGATGTCCAACAGCGGCGACGGCAAGACGCATGAGGCCGCCGTCACGAACGAGATGTCTCGCCTGGACGAGACGCAGAGCGCGGCGTTCCGCCCGGTGATCCGCCCGGACAACAGGCTCAACGCGGTGCTGGTGCGCGACGTCGCCTCGCGCATGCCGATGTACGAGAAGCTCATCCGCGAGCTCGACGCGCCGCAGATGCTTGTGGAGATCGACGTGACGGTGGTGGAGCTTCTGCGCAAGGACGCGCTCGACTGGCAGCTTTCACTGAAGGTCTCCGGCTCAAGGAACGACGTGAGCGGGGCCGCCGGGCAGAACGCGGGGAATCTCTTCCAGGCGGCGGACCTCGCGGGCAAGGGGCTCGCCGGCGCGCTCTCGTATCTGGGGAAGGACTTCCAGGTGGCCGCGTCGCTCTCGGCCCTGAAGGAGAAGGGCAAGGCGCGCTCGATCTCGCGCACGTCGCTCCTCACGGCGAACAACCTAGCGGCGCAGATAACGGACACGCAGAGCTACCATGTGCGGGTGATCGGCACGGAGGTGGCGTCGCTCGAGGAGGTGTCCGCCGGGACCACGCTCCAGATCAAGCCGCGCATAGTGCCGTCGCCGAGCACGAACATCTCGGACCAGGTGTGGCTCTCCCTGCGCCTCGACGACGGCGGCTTCGAGTCGATAGCGGTCGATTCGATGCCGATGTCCCGCAAGTCGACGCTCCAGACGCAGACGGCGGTGTTCGAGGACGAGACGATAATGCTCGCGGGGTATCTGCGCGACATCGAGGAGTCGGCCGGGTGGGGAATACCGTATCTGCGCGACATACCCTGGATAGGCTGGCTCTTCGGCGGCGCCTCCACGAAGAAGGAGACCGTGCAGCGGATGTTCATACTCTCGCCGCACATCGTTAACCTCGACGTGGAGATGCTCTCTCGCCTGCAGGCGGGCCGCCTTGGCGACGTGACGGATGGCGAGGACCTCGAGGACGACGACGCGGACAGGACCGACGAGCGCAAGCGCCGCGACCAGGAGCGCAAGTACCGCCGCGAGCGCCGCGCCGAGCAGGCCGAGGACGCGCTTGAGCGCCGCAAGGCCGAGCTCGAGCACGGCAAGGCGATGCGCCAGGTGGACAGGAAGCGCTCCAAGAGGGAGCTTTCCGGCCAGGTGGAGGCGTGGAGGGCCGAGGAGGAGGCCGCCGCCGCCAAGGAGAAGGCCGAGGCGGAGGCCGCCAAGGAGAAAGTGAAAGTGGAGGCGGAGGCCGCCAAGGAG
>CAMOHV010000024.1 GCA_946615275.1 uncultured Verrucomicrobiota bacterium
GCGCCCTCGCCACCCTTGGCGAAAACGGAGGTGGTGTCGTTCGCGTGCATCGTGTCCTCCGCAGCGTCGAACATGGACAACGTACGCTCCTTGTCGTCCGCCATGTACAACGCGCCGCCAGACAGAAGCTGCCACAGCAACTGTGATCCATCTCCCTTGGCGGCGAGTTCCGACGTCTCCTGCACCGGCTTCGCGTAATCGCCCGTGGATAGAGCCACCTCATAGTCGTCCAGCACATCTTTCGTGGTACGACAACCGACGGCGCACGTAAAAACGAACACCGTCGCGGCAATCTTCCAGAATTTCATGGGGGCTACCCTACCAGCCAATATTGATGATCGGCATTGTCCACTGCGACGTGGCGAAATTCAGGAGGCCGATCTGCACGCCTTCCAGACGCCCTACGTAGTTGACAAGTCCGATCTGCAGACCGACGGCACACTGGTCCGTGACGTTGACGAGCCCAATCTGAAGTCCTTTTGCATCATGGTCGGCGTAATGGCCGATCAAGTTGGCACCCAACCCCCTAAAGGCCCCAGCGCTCGAGAAGGCACCAAGATCAAGCCCGTATGTGCCGGCGTAATAGCCCCAGCCCAAGTTGAGGCGTAGGCCCTTCACGGACGATTCACTGTTCGGGAAGCTCCATGGCAGCACCGTGAGACCGATGGCGGTGTCAAACGATCTATAGCCGTAAGGGTTGCCCCCACCACGCTCCACGAACACCACGTCGCGCGCGTTTCCGCCGCGCGCATGGTCGTTGGCCATACCCTGCCCCGGCTGCCACTGGGCAAAAGCCGCAGCAGACACGCACGAGAATAACACCACACAGAATGCACTTTTCATTTCAATCTCCTTGATGCTTTATCATCAGAAACCCAACTGGACGGGCTGAGCCGCAGGTGCAACGGGCTGCGCAGACGGCTGCCGCCTAGCCGCCTCAGCGGCGGCTTCCGCGCGCATCTTCTGGGCCTTGGCAAAATCGTCCGGCTCCAGTCTTCCCCAAATCGCATCAGTGATCGCCCCAGCCGCTGCCGCAGCAGAGGTGGACGAGAACACTGGCGGCGTTCCTCCAAATTGCGAAGCATCCATTCGTACGATGTCAGCCCACGCGATCTGCGTGGTCGGCGCAACTACGCAACGAAAGCGTATCTCTGCGAACATAACGCTTGGCGGCGGAAGCGGAAGTCCCGTTGCGAAGTTGATGCCAGGCGAAGCCACATCACTAAACATCACATCAGCCACAACCAAATAGTCGGTCGCAAGCTTGTTAGAAAGGCGGCATACATCATTCGGACTGGCGTTCGGATCGTTCACAATCCGGTTCAGTTCGCGATCGATCTCTGGACCAAACGAACGGTCAAGCACCTTGAAGCTACCTGTCTGGGTAAGGAAAATGTTCAAATGGTCGGCAACATCGTCCATCCAAGAACGGCTAGATATGGCATTTCCATAGATGCTGAACACATTCTGCTTGGAAAAAAACGGCGCCACCGCGATACGTTGCTTCTTGCGCGGAAGCGGCGAAGCAGAAATCTCCTTCGCTGGAGCCGGAGCCGGAGCGACGATAGCCGGTGCCGCAGACGGGGCCGGCGGCACCGCGAACGATTCCGCATTCTCGTAGAACCGCAGCACGTCCTTGGTCTTTGCCTTGCCAGAGACGAGCTTCGCGGAGGAGGTATTCTTTCCGACATCGATAACTTCGCACACGCCGACAGTTTTTTCCTTGTAGACGGTATCGCCCGTATCTTCATCCACGATCGCCTTGCGGCGGCGAACCTCGTATTGCTCTCCGACCTCGAGGAAGTCGGCACCGTAGCTGAGCGTCAGATCGCCGTCGTCCTCGTCGGCATCCATAATGTACATGGGATAGTCGCGCATGAGGATTGCGAGGGCAGTGCGCTTGACGACGTGCACCAACATGTCCTTTGGCGTCTGGCAATACGCGGTCACACGCAACGTCTCGGCCTCGTAGGGCTGCTGCGTGCGGAGGTCGTTCGCTCGAATAGACACCGTGGCGATGTATTCGGCCTTAGCCATACCACCTATGCTGCGGGACTTTCCGCTCGCGAGAAGCTGCACAATCTCGCCGCTCATCGCGTAGCCGGCGGGTATCAGGTCGGCCTTGCCGCCGAAACCCTCCTCCCGCGCGGCTGTGTCGTACATGTCGCGGTCAAGGCACTTGTACTTCTTCGCCTGCACGAGCTTCGTGAGAAGTAGCTTGTCGACGCCCTCGAACATTGCCCGGTCAACCCCGGCCTGGTACGTCATCTTGTCAAGGACAAGCCACTTGGGGGCCTTGGAGGCCGCCGACAGCTGCGCGGCCACCAACACCGCCAGCGCCAGTGTCGCTAGGTGTTTCATCATTTGGTCTCCGATTCAGATTCTGGCTTCTTGAACACGAGCTTCACCGTCTTGTCGCTGTCGCCCTCGTCGAGTTCAACGATCCTGCGGATCGACTTGCACCCGTCAAGCGTCGCGACGACCGCGTGCTCGATCTTGAGAACGCGCACGGAGTCGTCCACGTCCACGGTCTTGCCATCTACCTTCACAGTCGCGTCGTCGGCATCCACGCCCTTCGGCGCCTTAACCTTGAAGGAAAGCTTGCAGGTGAAGAAGTCGATCACCTTGTCCGCGATCTGCTCACACGCCTTCTCGATCAGCTTCCGGGCAGGATCGGAGGTCTCGCTCTTGACGACGCTGTTCTCCTTGTAGGACCATTCGCTAGTGCCCTTGAAGGCAAAGAGGATGTTCCCCTGGAGGTCGCGCACCTTGCCAACATACGGCTGGGTGTAGGTCGTCATCTTGACCTTCGTACCCTTGCCGTTGACCGTAATGGTGCGAGAATCCTCCTCGCGGTCACCCATGGCGGCCGTCAGGATGCATGTTGCACCAGCGAGGGTGGACGAGTTGTCATCGTTGAGCCCCTGCTCAACAAGGTTCATGTCTGCATTCGAGCGGTCGATGACCTGGATGAGAGACCCCTTCTCTGAAAGCGCGGCCTGAAGATAATCCTTCGCAAGCGGCGTATAGCGCTGCGAGGTGTCCGTAAGCGCCTTCATACGAAGCGCCGAGAGGGTAAGACGGTCGCGCTCGTTCTGAGAGCGAATCTCGTTCGCGTCATGAATGTACTCCATCTTGCGAGTGTTCCAGTTCGCGCGAATGACAAAGTTGTGAACTTCCGGCACCTGGATCTTCTCACCTTGATCAAGCGTGGGCGGCTTGGCGAGGTTATTCTGCGGCTGAAGCTGCTCGCCCAGCCACTTGTCCACCTGCACCATCGACTCGATGGTGCCGAAACCGGCTATCATGAGCCGAAGCTTCTTAGGGCCGGCCTTCGCCAGGGCCTCCTGCGCCTCGGTAAGGCCCTCGTTCGCGCATGCACAGAATCCAAGTCCCGCCGCAAGCGCCATCGCAACCGTCATCTTGATTGTCTTCATGTCCTTATTCCTTTCTTCGGTCAATCGATTTAAGCCGTTCAGTTCATAGAATTCCTGCGGTCGACCTCCTTGCGCAGAGGAATCCGCTTCTGCCAGAACTCCAGTTGCGTCTTGACGTCGACAAGGCGTATATTGAGCGAGAATTCCTGATAAACGTCTCCGTTGTCCTTGCGCATGTTGCGCTGCTTGAGGCTGCCGAACATGACGAACTCGGGTATTGTCGTGACCGCCTGTCCTGCGGCCAACGCGTTTTGCGCCATCTTCTCGTTATACACAATGAAGTTCCCGCTGTTCGTAAGCTTTTCACGAATTCCCTCGCCGAGCGTCTCGGACAGGAAGTCCGCGTCGCGTCCACGTGACAACGTGTCATTCTGGATGTCCTTCACGTTAATCACACGACGCTTACCCGGCACCGCATATCGCATGCTTGCCTTGTTGATTTCTTCTTTCACCGTCTCCAGCACTGACTCGATATCGTCCTGCGAGAAGCCAGCGACCACTTCGGCCGTCGCCCCCTGTGGAATCAGGCGAGACTGCGTCATGCATCCCGTCATCGCCATCGCACACGCGGCCAGGGCCGCACCCATCATCATTCTTTTCATCGTTTTCTATCCTTTTTTGTTTAAGAAAACACAGCTACTGTACCATTCGCCGCATGTAGAACAACATGTCCACAGCGTCCGCTCGCGGTGCCGTCGCCTGAAGAGCCTTGATCTCCTTGGGCTGTAGAGCCGTCTGGCGCCATACAGCATTCGGCTCTATCGCCATGCCGTCGGCATCCACCCATACGACCTTGTACTCGACCCACAGCTCGCGCGAAAGGTTATTCACCACGTTCGCCTGGAATGTGTAGAACTGCGAGCTTCCCTTCGCGCATCGAACATCCGTCACAAAAACAGACGTTCCAAGGTCTTCCGCGATGGTCACGCGCCTGTCCATCGGCGGCAGACAAGTTGAAACACAGCCCGCCACCAGCCCTGCCAGGGCGACTGACAAAAAACATTTTCTGGATGTTTCCATTTTCCCTCCAAGTTTTCCGTTGCGGTTAATAGAATAGCAAATTATGCTTAGGACTGCAAGTGCCACATAGCATTTTTCTCTCCCTCTCATGCCCGGTGCCGTCAGAAGAGCCGCAGCTGGGCGACGGGGCCGAAGGATCGGCGGTGCTCGGGGCAGGGGCCGAGCCTGTCAAGCGCGGCAAGATGCTCGGCCGTGGGGTAGCCCTTGTGCCTGGCGAAGCCGTAGCCTGGATAGAGCGCCTCAAGGCGCAGGCAGTCCTTGTCGCGCGCGGTCTTGGCGAGAATCGAGGCGGCGGCGATGAATAGGGACTTCGCATCCCCCTTCACAAGATTCCTGGAAGGATACGGCAGGGTCGGGACGGGAAGTCCGTCCACGAGGATCGACGGCGGAACCGCGGCGCGCTCCGGCGGGAGGGATGAAGCAAGCGCCTCGGCGGCGCGCCGCATCGCGAGATGCGTGGCGCGGAGTATGTTCAGGGAATCTATCTCTGCGGGGGTGGCCGAGGCAACGGCCCACGCACAGCCCGGCGTCGTCTTGATCACTGCGGCAAGGGCGTCGCGTTTCCCGGCGGAAAGCTTCTTCGAATCGTCCACGCCGCGCCAGGGGCCGGCGAGGAGGTCCGCGGCGGCGGCGAGCGGCACGGACACCGCGGCGGCGAAGACGCCGCCGGCGAGCGGGCCGCGCCCGGCCTCGTCGACGCCCATCACGCCGTCGCCCATCTCGTTTTCGTATTGCAGGCCGACCATCGCAGATTTCCGCCGATCAAGAGGCTACTTGGACTTGGGATTGGGCTTGGGATTGGGATTGGCCAGCTTTATCTCGATCGGGACGAACGCGTCGGGGTTGCTGGCGCGCGACATGATCTTCGACGCGTACGCATCGCTGTAGCAGCGTCCGTCGGCGGTGTGGTCGCGGCGGGCATTGTAGCGCCTCAGGGCCGTCTGCCAGCCGTCGAAGAATCCCTCCGGGCGCATGCGGGCGGGCCTGCCCGAGACGCCGAATCCCTTTCTGGAGAGGAACATTATCGCCGCGCGCACATTGTTGGCGAGATCGCCCTCGTTGCGCTTGGCGGGCTTCTTGAGCCCGACGAGCGTCTTGGCCTCGTCCCAGTCCCCCGGGACGTTCACCTGGAGCGGATCCTTGACCCACGCGGCGCGCGAGGCGGGGCCGTTGCCGCCGCTCTCCTCGATCATGTGCGCCTTGACGAGCGCGGGGGAGAGCGCCGGAGTCTTGGCGGCCTGTGCGGGAGTGCCGCCGGTCCAGTCTGCCCTGTGGGCGTTGAACTCGGCCGTGAGGCGCAGTATGAGAGCGTCGTGCGCCTGGTAGCGCGCATCCTCGAATCCGCGGAAGATGGGCAGCGGCATCGTCTTGCGCGCCTCTGCGCGCGAGACGATCCTCCGCTCCGCGACGGGGGCGGACGTGGCGTATGCGCTGGAGGACCAGATTCGCCTGTACAGCGCCTCGATTCGCTTCACGGTCGGCATCTCCGCTGCGGTCACGAAACGGCGGTCGATCTGAAGCTCGCCCCAATGGTCGAAGAGGAAGGTGTTGTTGCCGGCGGACATCTTGAACCGGCATGCTGCCGTGGAGGCCGGCACCTCGGCGATGCCGCGCTTGGCGAGGTTGCGGGCATGGGCGTCCGCGCGCTGCGAGGCGCGTATGAGGATTCCGGCGGCCTTGATGCCCACATCTACGATCTCCGCGATGTCCTCGGGCGAGAGCTTGACGTCCGCGAACGACGGCATCTTCGCGCCCTTCGCCCAGCCGTTCTCGGTGTACGGCGTGAACCTCAGCGAGTTGATGCCGCTCGCGATGAGGTCCAGGTCGAACTGCGGGGCGTTCTTGATTCCAAGCGCGGCGGCGGCGGCCTTGCGCGCATCCTCAAGCGGCTGGAGGTCGGCTGCCGTCACGCGCGCGGGACGGGGAGCAGGGCGCGGGCGCGCGGAAACGCTGCGCCGCGCGGGCTGATCCTGGCCAGCCGCGCAGAGAGCGCACAGCGAGACGGCAAAGAGCGCTTTCCTCATGTCCTCACCAGTCTCTTTCGTTTGGCGAGAGGGGTGCCTTGCGCATGCGGGCCTTCTTCTCCTCCTCGTGCGCGTCGCTGCGCTCCTGCGCCTTCTGGAGGAGCGCCTCCACCTCGCGGTCGGTCTTCTGCTCGTCCTGCTTGGCCTCGGCCTCCTTCTGCTGTTCCTGCTGCTCCTGTTGCTGTTCCTCGGGTTGGTCGTTCTTCTGGTCGTTCTGCGGCTTGTCCTTGTCGGAGCCCGGCTTCTTCTGGTCCTGCTGGTCCTGGTTCTGCTGCTTGTCGTCCTGGTTCTGTCCGCCGCCGCTGTTGTTGTCCTTGGGCATGAGGTCCTTGATCTGCTGCAGCTTCTCAAGGGCCTCGAGCATCTTGGGAGGGAGCTCCTTCTTCTGGAGCTCTATCTGGAGCTTCTCCACCTCGGCGGCGAGGGCGGATATCTTGGCCTGCGCCTCCTTGGTGAAAGGAGGCTTGTTGGTGTCGGCCTGCGCCTGCTGCTCGTAGGCGAGGGCCCACTGGGGGAAGCGGGCGCGGAAGGCGCGGGTGAAGTCGAGCGCCTCGCCCTGCCAGGGGCGTCCGTTGAAGGGATCGAGGGCGATGTAGGCGTTTGTCTGGGAGAGGATGTCCTCGTCGAGCGCGGCGGGGGGCATCACGGTCATCTTCCAGAATCGCGTGAGGGCTGTCTCCACGCCTGCGGCGGACGACGTGGCGGAGGGGTCCATGTCGGCGAAAAGGTCGGCAGTCTTCTTCGCGGCGTCGCGCGAGGACTCGACGTCCCCCACGATCCTTGCGGCCTGCTGTTCGTTCGTCACAGACTGCATCACCCCCTGCTTCACGGGTATCCACACGTCGGCGAGCCTCTCCATCGCGCGCCCAAGAGCCTCGCTTCTCGCGATGGCCCGCGCCGGCGCGTTTGTGAGCACGCCATCCCCTTCCCGCATGATGCGCCGCGCCTCCTGCACGGCTCCGCCGAGGAGACCGCCCGGGTCCTTCCCCTGCGCCGCCTTGAGCACGGCCTCCACGTGAGCGCGCTCGCGCAGCTCGGGAAGCGGATCCACGGCGCGCGTGAAGTTGCGGTTGGCGCGCGGGTCGTCGGCGTTGGCGCGCAAGGCGATCTGCATCGCGGCGGCAGACTCCTCGGCCGCCTTCGCGGCTGCGGACGCATCCTCCGCAGAAGCCTTCTTCATGAGGATGTGCTCTATCGCCCCCACCACCTCCGCCGCGCGCGCGCCGTGTGTGCGGCTGAGCATCAGCGGCTGGAGTATCGCCAGTGCGTTCGTGTAGTCGGCGGCGTTGTAGAAATCGAGGCCGTTGTTCCATATCTCGCCGTCGGTGAGCTGAGAATTAAGAGTTTCCAGCTGCCGTCTGTCGTCCGTCATCTGTCCTTTGTCCTTTACTTCCTCCGCAGTCTGGGGCTGCGCCGCAGCAGCTGGCGCCTCCTCCGCCCATACTGAGATGCAGAGCGCCGCAGTAAGCGCCGCGGCGGCGGCGCGGGCGTGTCCGTTGCGCCCGGCGAAGCGACCGCGCGAGAAGAACGCTGCCAGAAGGACGAGCAGAAGTCCGGGGACGAGGAAGATGCCGAAGCGCTCGGTGGCGCGCATCTCCTCCTCCTCGGCCTGCTCCTTGGCTGCGACCTGGCGGAGGAACCGGCGGTAGATGGCGCCGAGGGTGGTCTCGGCAGTGCCGGCCGTGGCGAGCGGCACATAGCGTCCGCCGGACGCCTTGGCGATCGCGGCGAGCGTGGCGTCCTCGAGCTTCGTCTTCACCGCGGCGCCCTTGTACTGCTGCACGCCGGTCCCGGCGGCGTCGGGGACGGCGGTCTCGGTGCGGGGGTCGCCCAGGCCCACCGTGAAGACGGGCACGTTGCGCTTGGCTGCAGTCTGGGCGGCAGACAAAGCGCCGCCGCGCAGGTCGCCGCCGTCCGAGATGAGGATCACGGCGTTGTGGTCGTCAGCCGCCGGGTCGAGCGCGTCGAGCGACGTGCGTATCGCGGAGCCGAGGTCGGTCTCGCCGCGGGGAGCGGAGTCGGGAGTGGCGGCCTCGAGGGCGGAGCGAAGAAAGGCGTGGTCGGTCGTGAGAGGGCAGAGCAGCACGCCTGTACGGCGGAACGCTACGAGCGCGCAGCGGTCGCCCTCGAGGGAGTCGATGAGGTCGGCGATGTCGGCCTTCGCGCGCTCGAGCCTGTTGGGGCGCACGTCCGCCGCGAGCATCGAGCGCGACACGTCGAGCGCCACCACCACGTTGCGCGTGCGCGCCTTCACGACCTGCGCGGAGTGCCCCCACTGCGGACGCGCCGCCGCGAACGCCACGAGCGCCAGCCCCGCTATGAGCAGCAGCGCCTGGACGTTGAAGAGGCGCGGGCTCCGCGGCACAAGCCTGCTCATCAGCGCCGGCGCCACGAACGCCGAAAGGCGCTTCTCGGCGCGCGCGCGGAGGAACAGCCAGAACGCGCCCGCGAGGGGCACCGCCAACACCAGGAGAAGAAACCATGGATGCACGAATCTCATACGAGCCTCCTTGAAGCCGACATCTGAAGCGAAACGGCGAGGGCCAGCAAGAGCGCCCCCACCAGCAGGAACGGAGCGAAGAACTCGCGCCAGCGCTGATACACCGTCTGGTCTAGCGGCGTCTTCTCAAGGGAGTCGATCTCCTCGAGCGCGGCCTTCAGCCCCTCAGGGTCGCGGACGGCGAAGTAGCGCCCGCCGGTCTTCTTCGCTATCGACTTGAGCTGCGACTCGTCGAACGAGATGTCGGCGTACGCTATCACCTGCCGCCCGAAGGCGTCGCGCTGGAAGAACGGAGTGCGGCGCGAGTTTGTGCCTACGCCTATCGTGTAGACGCGGATGCCGAGCTTGGCGGCCGCGGCCGCCGCGTCGTCAGGCTCCACCGCGCCGGTGTTCGACACGCCGTCCGAGAGGAGGATCACGATCTTCGTCTTGACCGATGCGTTCCTCAGGCGCGCGAGCGCCGTCGCGAGGCCGTCGCCAACCGCCGTGAGCGTCTCGTCGGGGTCGATGGGGTTGCCCTGCGCGTCGTAGCTTATCGACGGCACCTCCACGCCCTTCAAGACATGCCGGACGGCCTCGTGGTCCGCCGTGAGCGGGGTGCGCGCGCTCGCGTACCCGCCGAACGTGATGAGCCCTATGAGGTCGTCAGGGCGCGCGTCCACGAACTTGGCGAAGAGCTCCTTCACCACGTCGAGGCGCGTGCGGTACTTGGAGCCTCTGGGCGTGAGGTCCAACGCCTCCATCGATCCGGAGACGTCCACCGTCATCGCGATCGCTATCGCGTCCACGCTGCGCCGCTCGTTCGAGAGCGGCTC
>CAMOHV010000025.1 GCA_946615275.1 uncultured Verrucomicrobiota bacterium
TTCCAGGGATGGTGCCTCCGATGGGCGGACATCCACGCAAAAAGGAGGAAAAACATGAAGAAAGTGATAGCAAGCGCACTTGCCGTAGCGGCGGTGCTCACGGCGTCGGCCTGGGGGCCGCCGCCCCCTCGCCACCACCATCACCACCACCACGGGACGGGTTTCGCGGTGGGCGCTGGGATTCTGGGCGCGGGGCTTCTCGCCTCCGCAATATACGACGCCACGCATCCGAGGCCTGTAGTGGTGGCGCCGGCGCCGGTCGTTGTCGCCCCGGCTCCGGCAGTCGTTCAGCAGCCTGTCGTGGTGCAGCAGCCCGTCGTCGTTCAGCAGCCCGTCGCGGTCCAGACCGGCCACTACGAGACCCGCGTCCAGAACGTCTGGGTGGAGGGGCGCTACGTGGACCAGGCCGCCGCCAACGGCACCGTCGTGCGCGTGTGGCAGCCGGGCCACTACGAGCAGCAGTCGACGCAGGTGTGGGTCCCCTGACGGGCTCCCACGAGACGAGGAGACCTGAGAGTTGGCCGGCGAATCACTTGTCTTCGACCACGTGACGAAGCGCTTCGGGGCGCTCACCGCCGTGGACGACGTGTCGTTTTCGGTCGGGAAGGGGGAGTTCTTCTCCCTTCTCGGGCCATCCGGCTGCGGCAAGACGACCCTGCTGCGCATGGTCGGCGGATTCGAGCGCCCGGACACCGGGCGCATCTACCTTGACGGGAAGGACATCACGGACGCGCCCCCGAACGCTCGGCGCGTCCACACCGTCTTCCAGAACTACGCCCTCTTCCCTACGATGACGATCTGGGACAACATCGCGTTCTCCCTGCGCCTCGCCAAGAAGCCCAAGGCCGAGGTCGAGGAGGCGGTGGACTCCATCCTAGAGATGATCCGGATGGGCGACCACGCCTGGAAGTACCCCAACCAGCTCTCCGGCGGGCAGAAGCAGCGCGTCGCCATCGCGCGCGCCCTCGTCGACCGCCCGCAGGTGCTGCTCCTCGACGAGCCGCTCGCCGCGCTCGACCTGAAGCTCAGGCAGCACATGCTCCTGGAGCTCGACACGATCCACGACCAGGTGGGCATCACGTTCATGTACGTGACTCACGACCAGGGCGAGGCCATGTCGCTCTCCGACCGCATCGCGGTGATGAACCGCGGGCGCGTGGAGCAGCTCGACACGCCAGCCAAGATATACGAGGCCCCGGTCTCCAGCTTCGTCGCGGCCTTCATCGGCGACACGAACTTCTTCGAGGGCGAGATCGTCTCCACCGAGGGCGACTACTGCACCATCGAGTGCCCCGGCTTCGCCGCCATCAGGGCGTTCAACGACCGCAAGCTCGCGGTCGGGCAGAAGGTGCACCTCTCGGTGCGGCCCGAGAAGATCCGCGTCACGCTCACGCCGCCGCCGCCCGAGAAGGGCGCCGGCATAAACGTGTTCGAGGCCAAGGTCACGGACGTCATCTACCAGGGGGTCTACACCAAGTACTGGCTCAGGAGCGTGGGGCGCAGCGTCTCCGCCCTCAAGCCGCACTCCCGCTTCCTGCTCGACCAGGAGGCCATCACGTGGAACGACAAGGTGTACATGTGGTGGCATCCGGACGACGGATACATGATAGAGAACTTCTCCGAGCTGGACGCGTCGCTGGTGCAGACGCCGCCGCAGTCGGCAAAGGGCACGGCCGCGCCATGAAGAAGAACAATTCGCGACTGGCCGAATGGCTCGTGACGGCGCCGTCGTTCGTGTGGCTGCTCCTTTTCTTCGCGGTCCCCACGCTGATAGTGCTCTCGTTCACGTTCCACGGCCACACCGCGAACGGCGGCGTGGCGAAGGAGTGGTCGCTCGTCACCTGGCGTGCTCTCGTGGACCCGGACTACCCGGCAATCGTCTGGCGCACCATACGCCTCTCCTTCGAGATAACTCTCTGGTGCATTCTGCTGGCCCTGCCGTGCGCCTACGCGATAGCGCGCCTCCCCAAGAAGATGCGGGCGCTCGTCGCGGGCTCGATAATGCTTCCTTTCTGGACGAGCTTCGTGGTACGCGTCTTCGCGTGGAAGACGATGCTCCACCCCGACGGCTGGCTGCAGTCGTGCTACATAGCCTTCCTCCAGGTGAGGGGGTGGCTCTTCGGATGGCTTCCGGGCGGGGTGCAGTCGTTCCTCGAGTGGTCCGGCCTCGTCTCGCGCGGCGCGGCCGACCTCTCCACCGCCACGATCCTCGACTCCGAGCTCGCGGTGGTGCTCGTCTCCGTGTACACGTTCCTCCCGTTCGCCATCATGCCCATCTACACCTCCGCCGAGAAGTTCGACTTCTCCCTCATGGAGGCCGCGCGCGATCTCGGCGCGAAAAGCTTCTACGCCTTCAGGAAGATATTCATCCCGGGCGTCAAGCAGGGCATAGTCTCGGCGATCCTCATGGTGTTCATCCCCGCGATCGGCTCCTACGTGATCCCGCAGATGCTGGGCGGCACGGACTGCGTCCTCATCGGCAACAAGATATTCATGCGCGCGATCCAGAACAGGAACATCCCGCACGCGTCCGCCCTCGCCACCCTCATGGCCTTCTCCGTGCTGGTGCCGATGGGCCTCGCGTTCTGGTGGCGCCGCCGCCAGAGCATCAGGGACAGGAAGCGCCTCGCCGACGAGACGGCGCGGCGCATGACGATGGGGGGCATGGCGTGAAGAAGTCCTTTTTCGCGCAGACCGTCCTCGGCCTGGTCCTGCTCTTCCTCTATGTGCCCATCGTCCTGGTGGTGGCCTATGGCTTCATCCCCAACGGCATCTCAATGCAGTTCACCGGATCGGAGGGGGAGTTCCTCGGCTTCACCGCGAAGTGGTACAGGCAGATATTCACCAACGCGCCGTCCGCGCGGAAGCTCCTGGACAGCTTCTGGCTCTCCGTGGAGGTGGCGGGCCTCGCGACCGTGATCTCATGCGTCCTCGGCACCACCTCCGCCCTCGCGCTCCACCGCTGGCGGGGCCGCCTGCAGAGCTTCCACCACGCCCTCGTCTACACCCCGCTCATAATGCCCGACATCCTGATCGGCATCTCCCTCCTGATGCTCTTCGTGGCCTGCCAGGTGGAGTGCGGCTTCTGGACGATCCTGATAGCCCACGTCACGTTCTGCGTTTCGTACGTGGCAATGACCGTCCTCGCGCGCCTGCAGGACTTCGACGACGCCGTGATGGAGGCCGCATACGACCTCGGCGCCGGCCCCATCTACGCATTCTTCAAGGTGCAGCTCCCCATGCTCATGCCGGGCGTCGTCGCGGGCGGCCTCCTCGCGTTCACCCTCTCCATCGACGACGTGGTGATCACGTCCTTCGTGAACGGCGCCGGCACCAACACTTTCCCCACCTACGTGAGCTCGATGGTGAAGCACTCGAAGAACCTCCCCACCGTGTTCGCGCTCTCCACTCTGATGCTCGTGGGCACGTGCGCCCTCGTGGGCGTCTCGAAGGCGCTCGTCAACATGCGCCAGAGGAAGATAGCGTGATTCTAGAAACAAGCTAGACAATCAGAACGAAACAATCAAACTGAAAGGAAGACAAGAAAATGAAGATGAAGTCAATCGCCGCCGCCGCGCTCGCCGCAGGTCTCATCGCGGGCTGTGCGCCGTCCAAACCCGAGCTGCACATCTACACGTGGACGGACTACATATCGCCCGACGTGATCGAGGACTTCGAAGAGAAGTTCAACTGCAAGGTCGTCGTGGACACCTTCGACTCCAACGAGTCCATGTACGCCAAGCTCAAGGCCGGCGCCACGGGCTACGACATCATCACGCCCTCCTCCTACCAGATCAGCCTCATGGCGAAGGAGAACATGATCGACAAGCTCGACCACTCCAAGATCCCCAACGTCAAGAAGAACTTCGACAAGCGCTTCGCCCAGCAGATCCTCGACCCCTCGTTCACATACAGCGTTCCGTACGCCGTCACCTACACCGGCTTCTGCTATGTCAAGGACAAGATCCCCGCAGGCGCCGACGTCAACACCTGGTCCATCCTCGGCAACGAGGCGCTCAAGGGACGCATCTCCCTCATGGACGACCAGCGCGAGGTGATCGGCGCCGGCCTGATGGCGCTCGGCTATTCGATCAACTCCGAGAATCCGAAGGAGGTCGACAAGGCCGTGGAGCAGGTCCTCAAGTGGAAGTCAAACGTCCGCAAGTTCGACTCCGAAAGCTACAAGACCGAGGTCGCCTCCGGCGCCATAACGCTCGGCCTCGGCTACTCCACCGACGTCACGCAGCTCATCGTGGGCGACGAGGACGAGGGCACGAAGCCCCGCCCCGACATCGGCTTCGCGCTTCCCAAGGAGGGATTCACCATCGCGTTCGACGAGATGGTCGTCGCGTCCGCCTCCAAGCAGAAGGACCTCGCCTACGCCTTCATGAACTTCATCTACGAGCCCGAGGTCGCCAAGGAGAACATGGAGTACATCTGCGGCCCCAACCCCGTGGCGCCCGCGATCGCGGCGCTCGACGAGGACTACCGCAAGATCATCATCCTCGACGACAACATCCTCAAGCGCGGCCAGCTGCTCAAGGGATTCGACGATCCCAAGGTCCTCGAACTCTACAACAAGGCCTGGGACCGCATCAAGGCGGGGAAGTAGTGGTTAGTGAATAGAGAATAGTGAATAGTGATTAGCGGCTAGGGGTCGGTGGCTAGTGTCCAGTTGAATTGTGGAATCACTATCTGACATTTGACATTCGACATCCGACATTTGAAATTTGAAATCTGAGATCTGAAATCTTAAATCACCAAAGGAGCAAACAGAGATGAAAATCGCGATAGGATCTGACCACGGGGGCTACGGGCTCAAGCGGCAGATCGTTGAGAACTTCAAGGACGCCGAGTTCACGGACGTCGGCTGCGACTCGCCAGAGTCGTGCGACTACCCGGACTACGCCGACGCCGTGGCTGAGGCCGTGGCGCTCGGCAATGCCGACTTCGGCGTCCTCGTGTGCACCACCGGCATGGGCGTGACCATGACGGCCAACCGCTTCCAGAACGTGCGCGCGGCCCTCTGCCGCGACGCAGAGGACGCCCGCATCGCGCGCGCCCACAACGGCGCGAACGTCCTGTGCCTCGGCCAGGCCCGCACATCCCCCGCAGTCGCTGAGGAGATCCTCAGGGCGTTCGTCTCCACCGGCCTCGACGCCGCCGAGCGCCACGCCCGCCGCCGCATGAAGCTCGAGCGCGCCCGCCGCCTCTCGGACTTCTCCGGCCTCGCCCACGACGATCCCGAGATCTATGCCGCCATCAAGGCGCAGGTCCAGCAGGAGGACACCGAGATCAACCTCATCGCCTCCGAGAACACCTCGTCCCGCGCCGTCCGCGAGGCCGCCGGAAGCGTCCTCATGAACAAGTACGCCGAGGGCTACCCCGGGAAGCGCTGGTATTCCGGCTGCCTGCCCGTGGACGCCGCCGAGGAGCTCGCCCGCAGGCGCGCCTGCGAGCTGTTCGGCGCGGAGCACGCGAACGTCCAGCCGCACTGCGGCTCCTCCGCCAACATGGCCGTCTACTTCGCCACCATCAAGCCTGGCGACACCATCCTCTCCCTCTCGCTCGACCAGGGCGGGCACCTCTCCCACGGCTCGCCCGTCAACTTCTCCGGCAAGCTCTACAACATCGTGCCATACACGGTGGACAAGGAGACGGAGCGGCTCGACTACGACGCCCTCGAGCGCCAGGCCCTCGAGGTGAAGCCGAAGATACTCCTCTCCGGCGCCTCCGCCTACCCCCGCTCGATCGACTTCAAGCGCATCCGCGAGATTTGCGACAAGGTCGGCTGCCTAATGATGGTTGACATGGCGCACATCGCCGGCCTCGTCGCCGGCGGCGCCCACGAAAGCCCCGTCCCCTACGCGGACTTCGTCACCACCACCACGCACAAGACCCTGCGCGGCCCGCGCGGCGGACTCGTCCTCTGCAGGGAGCAGTACGCAAAGGCGCTCGACTCCGCCGTCTTCCCCGGCATGCAGGGCGGACCGCTCGAGAACATCATCGCCGCCAAGGCCGTCTGCTTCCGCGAATGGATGCAGCCCGAGATGAAGGAGTACGCCGCGCAGATCGTCAAGAACTGCAAGGCCATGTGCAAGGCCGTCGCAGACCGCGGCTGGCGCATCGTCTCCGGCGGCACCGACAACCACCTGTTCCTCGTGGACGTCAAGGGCACCAAGGGCATCACCGGCAAGGACGCCGCCGCCGCGCTCGACGCCGCCGGCATCGTCGTCAACAAGAACACCATCCCCTACGACACCGAAAGCCCGTTCAAGTGCTCCGGCATCCGCGTCGGCACCGCGTCCATCACCACGCGCGGAATGAAGGAGGCCGAGGCCGCCATGATCGGGACCTGGATCGCCGACGTCCTCGAGGACATCGCGGACGTGAAGGTGCAGCAGGCCGTCAAGGCCAAGGCCGCCGCCCTCACGGCGAAGTTCCTCGTGCCCTGACCGTCTTCCGCCCCGCCCGGGCGACGCCTAGCGAAGGAGTAGGACAATGATCGAAGCAGACGTTCTCATCATCGGCGCCGGCCCTGCCGGCCTCGCCGCGGCGATCAAGCTCAAGCGCGAGAACGGCAACCTCAAGGTGCTTGTTCTCGACAAGGGGCGCAGCCCCGGATCGCACGTCCTCTCGGGGGCGATCATAGACCCCAAGGGCTTCGAGGGCCTGCTCACTCCGGAGGAGCTGGAGCGCCTACCCTGCGAGGCGAAGGTGTCCAAGGAGTCGTTCCGCTGCATAATGACGGGCGGATGGTCCCTGAAGATCCCATGGGTGCCGCCGCTCATGAGCTCCAAGGGGTATCCCGTCTGCTCGCTCACGAAGGTCACGGCCTACCTCTGCGAAGTGGCGAAGAGCCTTGGCGCGGACGTCCACACCGGCTACGCCGTCACCTCCCTGGTTGAGGAGAACGGGCGCGTCGTGGGCGCGAAGACGGGCGAGAAGGGCCTTGCGAAGGACGGCTCGAAGAAGAGCAACCATCTCCCCTCCGAGGAGATCCGCGCCAAGATCGTCGTGCTCGCCGAGGGCGGATGCGGCATCCTCACGGAGCGCCTCATCGCGGAGAAGGGGCTGGGCGGGGTCCGTCCGCAGACGTACGCGCTCGCCATCAAGGAGCTCGTGGAGGTCCCGGCCGGCACGCAGAGGGCCGGCGAGACGATGCACACCTTCGGCTATCCGTCCGACTTCTGGACGTACGGCGGCGGGTTCGTGTACCACGTCTCCGAGACGCAGGTGATGGTGGGCTATGCTTACGCGCTCGACTACTCGCGCGCGGAGATCGATCCGTTCGTGCTCTTCCAGCGTTTCAAGGCGTCGAAGGCCGTGGCGCGCCACATCGCGGGCGGCAAGACGGTCGCATACGGCGCGAAGCTGATCCCCGAGGGAGGATACTACGCGGCGCCTACGCCGCAGTGCCCGGGGTGTCTGATAGTGGGCGACGGCGCGGGGCTCGTAGACTCCCTGCGCATCAAGGGCGTCCACATCGCGCTGGAGTCCGGAGTGTGCGCCGCCGAGGCGATCCTCGCCGGAGACGAGGCGTCGTACTCCGAGAGGCTGAAGAAGACACGCGGCTGGGCGGAGATGAAGCGCGTGAGGAACGTGCGCGCGTCGTTCGCATGGGGAATGCCGTGGGGCGTGGCGGCCGCCGCGTTCGCGTGGGCAACGAAGGGCCTGTTCCCATTCTTCCGCGTGCCGGGATGCGACGAGGGCGACGCCGCGGCTCTCAGGCCGCTCGACCGCGCGAAGCTCGCGCGCGAGGCGGCGTGCCGCCCCGAGGCGGGCCCCGCGATGCCCGACAGGCTCACGGACGTCTTCATGTCCGGCGTGATCCACGAAGAGGATCAGCCCTGTCATCTGAAGGTCAAGACCCCCGCCCTCTGCGCCCAGTGCGAGGCGGAGTTCGGCTCGCCCTGCACGCGCTTCTGCCCCGCCGAGGTGTACCGCCGCGAGGCTGACGCCCCCGCCGGCGCCCCCACCATAGACTTCTCCAACTGCCTCCACTGCAAGACCTGCCGCGTGAAATGCCCCAAGGCGAACATCGAATGGACCTTCCCCCAGGGCGGCGACGGCCCGCGATACACGCGAATGTGAAATAACAGCAAGCGTACAACAGCAAGAGGGGGAAATGACAGCAAGCGTACAACAGCAAGGGGGCGAACTGCGGCGAGATTCTTGCTGTAGTACGCTTGCTGTTGATACTTGCCGCCCGCCTTCCGCCGCTTCTTGCTGTAGTCCGCTTGCTGTCACCCCGATGCGCCACAAAGGGCTCCTTGGCTGGCGCTATGATTCCCGCTGCAACTACATGATAACGCTCGTCACGGAGCCGCGCGCCTCGATCTTCGGAACGCTGCGCGAGTGGGGCGTGGAACGCTCCGAGGAAGGCCGGGCGGTTTACGATGCTTGGCAGGTCGTCGGGGCCGAGTTCCCTTGCGTGAGGGCCACCTACAACGCGATCATGCCAGATCATTTCCATGGCATCGTGTACATAATGGAGGAGGGGGTGGTCCATCTTGAGGCCGTCGTCGGTTTTTTCGCCGGAGAGGTCGAGAGGCGCATCGGCCGCAGAGTCTGGTGTCCGCTTTGGCGGGATTCGGTATGCCTGGCCCAGGGCCAGCTTCACCGCCAGATCAACTATGTGCTTTCGAACGCGAAGCGCCGCTGGATAAAGGAGAACAACCCCAGCCTCTTCAAGAAGGTGATGGGATTCAGGCATTGGCGGCTCGATCGCGCGGGTGGAACGCTCGCCGGGATCGCCGATGCCGACAGCTGGGATTTCAGGGCTTTTGCCCGCGATGGCGGCGGAATGGCCCAGGATGGCGAATTCTGGGACATGGAGACGGGAGCGGAGATTGCAAAGCCGAGGAAGGGGAATCGGATCCAGAGGGCGTTTGAAGAACAGCAAGCGTACAACAGCAAGGGGGGCGCTTCTTGCAACCCTCCCCCCGCCGCTACTTCTTGCCGTCCTCCGCTTGCTGTTGATTCTTGCCGTCCTCCGCTTGCTGTTGATTCTTGCTGTCGTCCGCTTGCTGTCTCCACCCCTCCCCCCGCCTGGACGGCCATGGGCAATCCCTTCCTCCTTGACGCCCCTCTTCTCGTAAGCGTCCGGATCTCCACTGCCACCCCTGCCCATAAAATCGCCGAGCTCGTGTCGAAGCTTGGCGCCAAGGCCGAGCGCGGCGTGGTGCTGGTGAGCCCATGGATATCCCCTGGCGAGAAGGCCGTCAAGGCCGAGGCCCTTGCGCGCGGCGGCCGCGTGGTGCAGCTCCTCGCCGAGGGCATGGGGCGCTACTACAAGCCTGGCGGCGGCGATTTCGAGTTCTGCTCCGAGGGGCGCATGCTGCTTCTTTCGCCGTTCGCGCCGCGTCTCGCGAATGCGCCGAGAGCGAACTATGGCAAGGCCCGTTTCGAGTGGCTCAATCTCGCGGCGCGCGCGATCGGAGACCTCTCGGCCGGCTTTTCAAGGGCGCAGCTCGCAAAGCGCTGAAAGCCCTGTCAAACGGCCCGTCGCGCCCTCATAAAATTCCCAGGGCTGACGCACTAAAAAATCCGACGTTCCCCCCTCGTTGGATTTCTCTCG
>CAMOHV010000026.1 GCA_946615275.1 uncultured Verrucomicrobiota bacterium
TAGTCCAGCAGATGCATCCTGAAACGCTCCGGATCGGCCACGCGCGCCCGGAACGCCACGCGCCCGCCCTTGAGCAGGGCGGGATGCCAGCCCATCCTGACCATCGTCTTGCCGTCGGCGCTCGTGACCATGCCGGAATTTGACTCGCGCGTTATCCAGAGGAACACCATGCGGCGGCTTTTCGCGAGCGGAAGGCCGTCGACGCTCGTAAGGGCGGCGCAGCAGTCCTCCGCGCTCTCGTCGAGCGAGAACACGCCGAGCGCGCGGGGGCGTCCGGCGGGAGTCGCGACGGCTTCGGTGCGCGGCGTGACCACGGCAAGCGTCTGGGCCCTGCCGTCGAGAAGCAGCTCGCCGGTCGCGCTCTCATAGACGGCGTCCTTCGGGGACGAGCGGTTGCCGGCCGGAAGGATGCCCTTCGCCTTGAGGTTGGCCGCGAATGCGTCGAGGTTGAAATCGCGCGACTCCTTGCCGCGCACCTTCGAGACCCACAGACCGTCCTCTATCTCGTCGCCCGAGCCGGGCGTGATCACGACGTCCGCCTTGACGGGCGCCTTCACGGAATCCGGGCGGGGGAGCTCCGGGAAGAGGAGGCCGCTCTTCACCATCAGGCCGATTCGCGCCTGGCTCGTCGACGGCGCGTCGCGCGTATGCGCCTTGAGATACTCGTTGCCCACGGCCACCGCCACGCTCTTCTGCGATTCCGCCACGTCGCCGCGCCCGAACAGCATCGCGCCCAGGAACGACGCCGCCCTCATCGCCGGCGAAGAGGAGACCCTGAACACGCCTATCGTCCCTCGCGGCCATGCGCCGACGGCCTTGGGATCGCCGCCGCCCTCGTGCCAGAGGATTCCCGAATAGCCGTTGAACGCGGCATACGACGGCAGCAGCGCCGCCGCGAGATAGCGATGCCTGTTCCAGAACGCATGGGAGTATTCCGTAACGACGAACGGACGGTCCGCGAGGCGGATGCGGTTGCCGTAGCAGAAATCGGACCCTGCGGCCGTATTGGCGATGGAATCGCGCTGCGAGACGACGGCCCCGGCGTACGCCTGTCCGCCGCCGTGCGGGTGGCCGAAGTGGAAGTTGTAGGGCACGGCGTCGCTCGCGCGCCAGCGGGCGGCGCACGCGCCGAGGTCCACGTCCGAGTTGTATGCGGTGAGAAGCGCGTCGCATCCAAGGGCGCGGACGAACGAATTGCAGTCCAGGGCGCGCTCCGCGAAGAGACCGGAAAGATAGCGGTGCAGCAGGTGGCCGCGAGGGTCCTTGCCGTAGAAGGAAGGAAGCGCGGGGGAGGCGGCGTCTACGCCTCCGGAGGCGGCGCCGGGCTCGTTTTCCGCAAGCCAGGCGTTGAAGCCGTCCGCATATGCCGCCTTCAACTTGGCGGGAAGCCCCTTCCATCCGCCCTGGAGGGCAATCTTGGCGCCGGTGGCCTGCTCGTTGTATTCCATCAGGCCCATCACGGCGGGGTCGTCCTTCCACGCAAGGCCGGTGTAGGGGTTCACGTGGTTCAGGACGGCTGCGGCGCAGTTGGTCCAGACGGCCCAGTACTCAGGGTCCTTCACCATCACGCCGGCCTTGCGCCAGAGCTGGTTGCGGTCGATGGGATCGCGGAGGCGGTAGGCGGCAAGATCGACGTAGATGTAGATTCCCCTCCTGCGGCAGGCGACGGCGAAGTAGTCGATGTTGTCCATGGCCTCCGGGGAGATGGTTCCGCTCCCCTTGTAGCTGCGGATGTCGAAGCCGGAGTCGAGGATGCCGTGGGGCCGGACGAAATTGAAGCCCTGTCGCCTTGTCTGCTCGGCGAACGCATCGATGGCGGCGTGGCGTTCCTCGCGCGTCCGGCAGCCGTCGAATATCCTGTTGAAGCCGATGTTCCCCTCCACGCATCCGTAGAACCGCGCCTTGTCTTTCGGGCGTCGCTCGAAGCGCAGCGATCCGTCTGCGGCGGGGCGAGCCCGCCCGAACGCGCCGGCCGGGGCGCCGCCCACGAGCGACGAAAGGTCCAGCGCGCTCCCGGCGCGCACGACGATGTCGGTCATGGCGGTCTCGCGCCATCCGTCGCGCCCCGCGACGTTCGTGACCGTGGGGCCGGCGAAGACGAAGGGCTTGGGCGCGGCGTCTGCCGGAGAGGCCGCAACGCATGCGGCAAGCGCCAGCCACCCGCCGACAAATCTCTTCATGGACATCCCTCGCTCACTTTATGATTATTCTCAAGCCAACCTGCCGGCGCACGACGATCGTCTTGGCCCGGACAAGCACCGCCCATGGAGCCGGAAGCGACGGGACGGACACGGCGCCTTCGCACACGATGCCCCCCGCCGCGGAAAGAAGCACGTTCGACTTGTCGGGGTCAAGATCGGCGATGGAGCCGTTGAGAACCACCGCCGCCCCGTCGCCCAGCGCAAGAGAGCCCTCCACCTGCAGCGTAGAGTTCGTGATCATCGCGAGCGTCACGGAGTTCGTCACAACGAGCGATCCGTCCGCCACCGTGCCCGACCCTTCGAGCGTGGGCACCGTGAACGTCTGGCCGTTCAAATCCGCCGTGGCGCCGGCGGAGACGGCAAGGCCGGAACCTGCAGGCAGGCTCTCGGCATGGACAAATTCGAGTCGGCCCTCCGCGACCTTTGTGGGGCCTCGGTACGTATTTGCACACTCGAAGAAAAACGTTCCGGCGCCGGACTTTGTGAACCCTGCCCCGGTGGCCGGGGCGTCCACAAGCGTCACGGGGCAGGCGAATCCCCCGGCAGGAGCGCCGCTTGCGGGCCGGATCGTGGCCGTGGTGCCGTCGTCGTAGCCTGTGCCGGGAGAGACAACGTGGATGCCAGTCACGCGGCGCGTCTTCTTGTCGAAGAGCGCAACGGCGGCCGCGCCCTTCCCCGCGCCGGATATCGTCACGAGCGGCGGAGCCAGGTACAGTCCCTGGCTGCCGCTCTCGAAGGAGGCGTCTTCCGGCAGAGCGATGGAGCCTACTATCTTTCCGGTGGGGGCGTCGAAAGGCATCTTCCACTTGTGATCGCCGGCGGAGACCGTTTTGAGCGTCATGCCGCCGGAATGCACGGTAAGGGAGTCAGGCCGCGTATCGCCCTTGCCCCAGCGCTCGCCGATCCATGACTGCTCGAGTATGCCGCCGTCCACGCTTATGTGCCAGTCGGATCCCTCCACGCGCGCCGCGTCGCTGTAGCGCTTCATGTCCATGACGCGGAAGGCCGCGCCGTCGTTCACGGCCAGAATGGCCGTGAACGGACACCGCGCCACGTGATAGCACTGCCCCCCACCAACGATGCAGCGCGTGCCTGCGCCTTCAACCGCGGCGATGGCGATGCCGTTCGTGGTGGCTGTGTTGCCGAAAGTCAGTCCGTACAGGTCGTTTGTGGCCCCGCCTCTCTGCCAATAGACGCCCGCGCCCGAGGAATTGCCCTTGCTTGGATTGTGCCCGCGCGCCAGCGTGACCTTGGGGAGCTCCGCCGTTCCGCCATTTAGATGCATCGCGCCATAGCCGAGATTCCCGAGATACACGTCGTTGCCTTTGATTTCGGTTACGCCACCCTCCTTGACATAGCATCCGTGGCTGTTGCCGAACGCCGCCCCAAGGGTCATGCTGCCAGGCACATGCATAAGCCCGCCCCTCTGGTAGATTGCGCCGCGCGTGCCCTGATAGCCGTCGTTCACCCCGCCGCCGGACACCGCGTTGTTGGTGACGATGCTGTCCTCCATGTCGAGGATTCCGAACGAGTAGTTGCTGCCCGCGTTTATCGTCCCGCCGCCGCCGCAGACGCTGTTCGTGATGTACAGCGTTGCCGGAATCGTCTGCGTCCCCGCAAGATACACGCTCTTCGGGAGCTTCGCGTAAACGACGTCCACTAGCTCCACGCGGCCCGTGGAGCCGCCCTGATAGTCCTGCTTGTCGCCCGTGGTGTTCACGGTGGAGGCTATTGACACGTTCTGCGACTTTACGAACCGCGTCGTCCCCTTCCTCGGGCAGAACGATCCAGAGTCTGTCGCGGTGGACGAGAACGATCCCCTGAACTCGACCTTCGGGCCGTCGGTGGATTTGGTGTCATAGCGCGTCACAAGATACGTGCCGGAACCGATGTCCACGTCCTTGTCGAAGTACGTTATGCCGCGATTCGCCACGATTCCATTCCCGCTCGCCGACGTGGCCGTGACGGCCTCCGTGAACTCGAACACGCGATCGGGTTCGTTGTGCGAGAGCGTCAGCACGCCGCCGTCGAGCACCACCGGCCCTTTCCACAAAACCCGTGTGTTCCCGCTTGGCACGCTGAGCGACGTCACCGTGGAATTGGCCGTGACCTTCATCGTCCAGGGGCATCCCTTCCCGCTGAACGAATATGACGCATACGCGCCCCCGGCAAGCTCGAGGACGTTGGCCGACGACCCCGTTGTGAACGCAAGCTGCTGGACCTGCAATCTCCCCTCCTTGAGAATGATCCCCCCATGTCCTCCTTCGCCGTCCGGGACAAGACTTCCCATGGAGTTGTATGCGTCCCAGTTCCCGGCGCCTATCTTCGTCAAGGTGTAGCCGTTCAGGTTGACCGGCCCCGGATTGTGGTTTATGACGAAATTGACCGTTGAATCGCCCAGCAGCTTCAACGTAGGCTCCGTGGCGGAGCGGCATACCGTTCCGCTTGCGCGGACGAACGCGCCCTGCCCGTTCACGCCATGGCCGGTGATGGTTATGCTCGCGAGCTTTATTGCGTTGGCAACCCACTGCTCGCCGCCTCCTGCCGACTTGAACGTTGCGCGGTCCTCGACCACCAAGGCCGGCGATCCGGCAGTGGCGGACGGCGCGGCCACGAGCGTTCCCGCCTTCACGAGGAGCGTGCCCGTGAACGTGTTCGCGCCCGTCAGGGTGAGCTCGCCGTCTCCCAGTTTCGTCACGGTGATGTCCGTTCCGGCGATGACGCCGGAATACGTCTCCGTGCCGTCCACCTCGAAAGTGTAGTTGCCCGCCCCGTCGATCGACGGCGTCACGGCGGCGAGGCTGCACGCCGCCGCAAGCATCGCAAGAGCGGATGGAATGGTTTTCGCATCCGGCCTTCCCCATAGAGCTGTGTTCGTCATGGCTTGGTATTCCTTTCTTTACTTTTGCTTGTTGTCATTTTTGCCGCATTTCAAGAATGCAACCGACGATGCGATGGTCGCTCAGACGGCATTCCTCATCGGCGGCAAAGAGTTCCTTCACGTCAAACCCCTTCACGACAACGTTGTCGAGCACCGAATAGCGTCCGTCGTTGGCAACCGTGTATCCAGCCTCCTTGAAAGCGTCGAAATGCCCGATATCCGGCACGTTGAAGTCGGCCGAGATTATGACGTAGGGCATGTCCCTGAAATGCGTCACCAGCTGACGCATCTGCGGCATCGCGTAGCGTTGTCCGTCCGCAGCGCGCTGCCAGTCGAGGTGGCTCTGGACGAAATGCACCTCGTTCGTGCCGAACATGAACACGGAGTCTATGAAATAGACGTTCTGGCGGTGCAGGGCATAATCGACGATCTCGTGCCGGACGCACGGGAAGCGCGTGAACAGAGCGTTGCACTGGTAGCTGTTCTTCGGGCCCAGGATCATGGTGGGGAACGATGAAAAGACCTCGTTCGTCGAAAGCCGTCCGGCCATGTCAAATATGGGGTCGAATTCGCTCACGCCGAGGAAGTCGGGCTTCAGCCGGGCGATCATCGCCCGGTACGCCGCGCTCCGCTCCGCCGACTTTTCCGGCGCAATGGTCGTCCGGCTCCTCTTGCCGAGCGCGAAATGCCCGATATTCCACTGTACGACGCTGAAGCGCGTCGGCGGCTGGTTCGTGCCGTGGCAGACATTCTGCGGCGCCGCTGCGAGCGCCGAAGAAACCGCCGCCACGCAGAGAGTGGCCGCAAGCGTGCAGCTGCAAGTTTTTACAATCTTCACCTTTTCATGCTCCTTTCGATTTCTGAAAATGTTCGCTATACGTCGAGGCCAAGCGCCTTCAGCCCCTGCGAGCGTTCGCCGCCCTTCCCAGCAGGCGCGGACGGCGCGGCGGGGCCGCCGCAGTTCCTTTGCAGATGGGTTACGCCGAGCGCGGCGCGGAATGCGGCAAGAGACGGCGCCGCGTCCCTTGGAACGAAGGTTATCCGGCGCGGACGGCCGGGAAGCATGGTAAACGAATTGTCGGAGAACTCCCCTGGAACGCCCGCCGCGCTCAGCCACACGAAGAACGCGGGCCGATCCGTCGAAACCGTCATCTCGAACGCACGGCGTCCGCCCTCGGCCGTCTCGTGCAGACCGTCCACCCGCACGTTCGCCGGGGCGAGCGGACACTCCTTGAACGGGGCCGAGAACCAGACGTTCTCCGCGTCGCCGAAGCGGATGGCGTAGAAGCCGTGGTCTCCCCAGCGGTGCCCCAGGCGCTTCACCTGCCCGGCGGCGACGGTGACCGTCTCTTTCAGATACTGGTCCGAGGGGGCGTCGGCGCGCGGCGCCGTGCCGTCGAAGGACCAAGGCTCCACGACGAGCTCCGCCGTCACGTCCGCCGGCCCGTCGTTCGCGACGGCGAGAGCGTACCTGCGTTCGTTCCACGGATTCTCCGTTGGCAGGACGGCCACGTTGGAATAGAAGCGCCTGGCGTGGTAGTGAAGGTGCTTCCACTTTCCGCCGTACTCCAGCGAACTCCAGGACGCGACGGGCCAGTTGTCGTTCAGCTGCCAGTACAGCACGCCTCTGCAGACCGGGCTGCGCGAACGCCAAAGCTCCACCGCCGTCTTGATGGCAAGCGCCTGCTGCACCTGGGAGAGGTAGAGCAGCGCGTCGAAGTCCACCGGGTCGCTGAAATAGCGATGCATGGTGTCGCGTATGCGCTTGTTGCCGCCGGCATTCTTCTGGTGGTGGTTGAATATCGGCGAGGCAAGCGACATGTCCTCCGGCCGGCAGAAGGAAAGGCACACTTCCCTCGACGGATAGCTCTGGAATCCGAATTCGCTGCAGAAGCGAGGAGTGACCTCCCCGAAGCTGCGGAAGGGCTGCCCGCCGTGCCACACGCCCCAGTAGTGGATGTCGCCGCGATGCGGATGGTTGGGGCCGTCCATGTCGTCGCGCGGCCCGTTGCAGGGCGAGCCCGGGCAGAACGCGCAGCCGGGGGCGTGGCGCGCCACGAGGGCGCGCAGCATGTCGATCCGCTCCCGGTATGCGCGGAGCGCGGCACCGGCGTCCGAGGCCCGGTGCCAGATCGCGCGGCACTCGTTGTCCCCGCACCAGAGGGCGACGGACGGATGGCGCTGGAGGCGCCTGATCTGATGGGCGGCCTCCGCGCGCACGTTTTCCAGGAAGTCGCCGTCCGGGTAGTTGGCGCAGGCGAACATGAAGTCCTGCCACACGAGCAGGCCCAGCTCGTCGCAGGCGTCGTAGAACGCCTCGCGCTCGTACTGCCCGCCGCCCCACACGCGGACCATGTTCATGTTCGCCGCCGCTGCGCTCTCGAGGAGCCCGCGCAGCTTGGCCTCCTGGCGGCTCTCGAATGCGTCGCACGGGATCCAATTGGCGCCGCGCACGAAAACCGGGCGTCCGTTGACGCGGAACTCGAACGACAGCCCGTCTTCCTCCCCGCCCGGAATCGCCCCCTCCTCGTTGACCAGCTCCACCTTGCGTATGGCCACGCGCACCGGGATCTTGCGCCCCTTCACGTCGAGCGCAAGCTCGTGGAAGTTCTGCCCGCCCATTCCGTTGGGCCACCACAGGCGCGGCTTCGCGATGGAAAATGAATTGGTGACGACGCCCCTTGAGCCGTCCGCACCCGTTATCTCCGCCAGCGCCACGAGGTCGCAATGCGAGAGGTCCGCGTTGAAGCGCTGCTCGTACGTGATGTAGTCCACCCGGAAGTCGTCGCAGGCGATGAGCTTCACGTCTCCGCAGAAGCCGGCCGTCATCTGCGTGATCCCCCAGTCCCAGCCTCCGTGGCACTGCGGCTTGCGCACCAGGTTGATCGCCGGAACGGTGCCGTTAGGATAGCGGTAGGGGGCGGGCGAGGCCGCAGACATTGCCTCGGCCACGCGCAGGGCGCTCTTGAACACGCCTTCCAAGCGGTTTGTCCCAGGGCGGAGGAATGGCTTCGCGTCGAACTCCCACCGGCGGAAACGGTTGGACGCGCTCCCAAGGGCGACGCCGTTCAGGAATATGGTCGCGAAGGTGTCCACGTCCTCAAGCCGCAGTATCGCGGAAGGAGCGGAAAGGACCTCCGGCGGCGGCGTGAAATCGAGCGAGAAGGTCCAGTCGCGCTCGCCCACCCACTGCACATTGGTCTCGTTCGCGCCGAAGAACGGGTCAGGGATCTTCCCTGCGGCGAGAAGCGCGGAATGGACGTCGCCGGGGACCTGCGCCGGGCACGCGATCGGCGCGCCGGCGGCATCCGTCCCGGTCAATCGCCATTCGCCCGAGAGGTCTACGGCGACTTCGCCGCCAACCGCGAAGCCTGCGCGGAGCGACGCGCACATGATTATTCCGGCAAGGATCCTCACTTCTTCTTCCTCCTGTCAGGCCGCCTGCGGCCCTTCATCGTCGATTCTCTCAGGACGAGCTCCCCGGAAAGCAGCACCTCTCGCGGCGGGAGCGTCGGCTCTGCGATTCTCTGGAGGAGCAGCGCCACGGCCGTGCGCCCTATTTCGTGGCACGGCTGCACGTAGGTCGTGATGGGCGGTTCCGTCTCGGCAGATACAGGGTCCCCGTTCACCCCCACGAGCATGACGTCTTCGGGCACCCTCTTGCCTATTCCCTTGAGGGTCTTCAGCAGTATGGAGGCTATGTGGTCGTTCACTACCACGATGGCGTCCGCGCGGTTCTTTCCGGCGAAGACGCGGCTCGCCGCCCGCCTGTCCGTAGGATTGGCGAAGAACACGCAGTCCTTGCGCCACGGGAGCCCCGCCTCCGTCACGGCTATGCCGACGCCGTTGGCGCGGTTCAGGGATGTAGGCGCCGGGAGCGGATTGGAAAAGTACCATATCCTCTTTGCCCCGAGGGAGATCACGTGGCGGGCTAGGATGTAGCCGGCGGCAGTGTTGTCGATGCCCACGAGATCGTAGTCGCTGCGCGCGGGCGGGGGCAGGATGTCGCTGTCGATGAGGACCACGGGTATCTTGGCGCGGTCGAATATGGAGAGGATGGCTCGGTTCACGCGCGCGCCGTTCCTGATGAACTGGAACGGCTGGAACACCACTCCGGCCACGCGCTCGCGCACGCACACCTCGGCGAACTCGGCGGCGCGCACGGCGCGGGCGTGGTTGCTCTCGTCCCCCAGCGCGGCGGAGAGTATGGAGCCGCCGTGAAGCCTCGCCCCCTGTGCGACGCCGGCGCATATTCTGCTGTAGAACGGATAGAACGCATCCGGCACTATCACTCCAAAGCGGAGCGGAGCCCTGTTGCGGCCGCGTGCGGAGAGGTATGTCCCGAAGCCATGCCGGCTGTCCACCAGCCGCTCGTCCTGAAGCATCTTCAGCGCGCGGCGGACGGTCTC
>CAMOHV010000027.1 GCA_946615275.1 uncultured Verrucomicrobiota bacterium
ATGACAGATGTGAAAATGATACCAAATCTCACCACGGCGCGCAAGCACAATCTGCGCTTTTGCTTTCACCGCGACACAAGAAGAACATCATGGAAATGACAAAACCGCATTTCCACGATGTTCTCGTTTCGTTATCAAGGGACACTACCGTATGGTCGCCATCTTGGCGGCGGTAGGGTCACGCGCCCCGCGTGACCGCCGAATCGCCCCCACCCAAAATTCTCAATTCTCAATTCGCGAACGCCGACAAGCACAGCCCTAACTACAGCATCTGGTGGATAACCCTAAAATCCTCGGTAGAAAGTCTCACGCAGAGGTGGGTGAAGACCCTCTTCAGGAACATCCAAGAGCGATTCGCACCGGCGGCGGGCTATCTCACCCTGACATCCCATTTCACGGCGGGCTTCTTGCACGTGGCCTCGCCGTATCCTACCCCGCCAACGACGACGCCGTTCACCTTCATGGTGTACTTCTTGAGCTTGCCGCCCAGGTCTGTGTACACCTTGAAGGATCCCTTGAAGACGCCGGTCTTCGGCTTGTAGGTGAGCTTGATGCCCGAGAGGTTCGGCTTGGCGGGGTCGTCGGCTCCAGTGAGGACGCCCTTCTTGAGCTTGATGGCGGCTGCCTTCTTGAACGTCCACTTGCCGCCTGAGACAGACGCAACCTCACCCTTCGGGAGAAATTCGGTGAAGACGTTGCCGGGGAACATGGAGACATCTTCAGCCTTGACCTTCGCCTTCGCGGTGGCCTGCTTCCATGCGCCGGCCGCGTCGGCGGTCTGGACGTGGTAGTTCTTGCGCATCAGCGCGCCGGAGAACACGTTGCGTCCGCCAATGCTGCCGATGGCGATGCTCATCATGCCGATCTTCTTGACGTCGATGTTGAGGAACGAGGCCAGGGTTCTGTCGATGTTCACTTTCTGCAACGACTTGAACGAGTACTTCTTGCCGTCAAGCAGCGTCATCGAGCCCGAGACCTTGCATTCACCCTTCTTCGGCTTGCCGACCTTGATCTCTATGATGCCCACGACGTCGCAGCCGTAGTACACGGCGCCCCACAGCGAGCCGCCGTTGGGCATCTTGAGCGGATCCCAGATGTCCTGCGGGTTGATCACCTGATAGCAGGGCAGGTCGCCGGGGTAGAACGGATCCACCGCCTCTGGATCTATGCCGTACTCAGGCTCGTCGTCGTCGGAATCGCCGCTGCCTGTGCGCTCCACGAAATTGACCCCGCTCACGTCGAATCCGGAACCTTGAAGCAGGGCCTTCACGCGATCGACATCGCCCTTGTGCACGGTGATCGTCTTGAGGAGCGGGCAGCCGTCGAATGCATCTTTCCCTATATAGTTTATGTTCTTGGACATTGCCACCTTCGCAAGGGAGGCGCAATCGGAGAACGCACCTTCCGCGATCTCCTCGACGGAATCCGAGAACTTCACCGTCGTGAGCCCGGCGCTGTTCGCGAACGCCCAGATGCTGATCGTTTTGATGTGGTAGTTGGCCACCCTGGAGATGTTGAGGCTCGCCGGCATGGGATCGACGCCCATAAGCGTCGCGTGCCCGTCCTGAAGCTCGGAAAGGGTGCATATCCTGCCGCTTGAGTCCTTCGCTTTGTATCTAAAGCTCAAATTGGCGGGACACCCCGAAAAATAGGCACTCCTAACAGAACTTTCCGAAGTGGCGAACCCGATCGGGAGTGCTACCGACCTAAGCGCGCTGCAATTGGCGAACGCCCCCGGCCCGAAGCCACGCAAGGTCAACGGCAACGACGCGACACTAAGCATCGTGCAGGCGTTGAACGCACCCTTCCCGATGTATTCGACGCCATCTGGAACGATGACGCTGGTGATGAGGCAGCCATCGAACGCTTGATCGCCTATGCGCTTCACCGCGATTTCGTTGATCGACGCCGGAATTGTGACCATGGTCTGTATATTCAGATCGACCGCTCGGGCGCCGTTGTATCCGTTCCCGATTTCAATCGACGGTCCGTTCAAGACCTGAAAGTCAAGAAATGTGGAGCTGTTCAGCTTATGACTGAAGACGAATTTCAAGTTCTGGCTGCACCCATAGAACGGACATGACGAGCCCAGAAGTTCGGCGGAGGGCTTGGCGAACCTTGACGGAAGATACGCATACTCCAGCCCTGTGCAGCCCCTAAAGGCATCAACGCCCAGAGTTGTGACTTTTTCAAAGAGATCCACCCTTTTCAAGGACGAGCAATTTCTGAAAGCGCCCTCCCCGATGCTGACAAGGTTGCCGGGCAGTATGATCTCCTTCAGGCCAGTGCAGTTCCAGAACGCACGATCTCCGATTTCCCGGACGGAATCGGGAATGCCTACGTACTGCAACCCCGTCGCGGACTGGAACAAGTTGGCCCCGAGGCACGAGACAGGCTTTCCGCCAGCTGTAGACGGGATGTCCACATCCCCGCTGGGGCTGGGCGAGACGTTAGTGATCTTGGCCAAATTCCCGTTGATCACATAACTCCATGTGTAGCCACCGGATTCCATTTCAGCGGCGGCAAGCGTCCCCGCGAATGTCAACGCGAAGATTGCCGAGATCATTCTTTTCATTTCAGCGCTCCTTTCATTTTTAACCGGCCACCAGCCACCAGCGGTCTCCGCTGGCGACTGACGGCTGACGACTGACGATTACTCCACCGTGACATCCCAGTTCACGGCGGGCTTCTTGCACACGGCCTGGCCGTGTCCGACACCATCGGCGACGACGCCGGTCACCTTCACGGTGTACTTCTTGAGCTTGCCGCCCAGATCCGTATAGACCTTGAAGGAGCCCTTGAAGACGCCGGTCTTCGGCTTGTAGGTGAGCTTGATGCCCGAAAGGTTCGGCTTGGCGGGATCGGCGTTGCCGGTGAGGACGCCCTTCTTCATCTTGATGGCCGCGGCCTTTTTGAAGGTCCACTTGCCATTCGAGGCAGACGCGACCTCGCCGTCCGGGAGAAACTCCACGAACACCTTTCCGGGGAACATCGAGACGCTGGAGGCGTCCACCGTGGCCGTGGCCGTGGGCTTTGTCCAGTTGCCGGCCGCCTTCGCGGTCTGGACGTGCATGCGGCCAAGCGAGCCGGAGAACACATTGCGTCCGCCCAGGCTGCCGATTGCGATCCTCATCGAACCGAGCTTCTTGACATCAAGGTTGAGAGCCGAGGCGGTGGGGAGGGTGAGCGCCAGCTTCTGCGCCTTGATCGCGCACTTCTTGCCGTCGAGCATCGTCACCGATCCCGAGACCTTCGTCTCGCCCTTCTTCGGCTTGCCGAGCTTGAGCTCCACGATGCCGACCACATCGCAGCCGTAGTACAGCGCCCCCCAGAGCGACTCCGCCTTGGTCACGACAATGGGATCGGAGATGTCACGGGGCGATATGACCTGATAGCACATAAGGTCGCCGGGGTCGAACGGATCGATAGTCTCGGGATCGACGCCGCCGCCTTCGCCGCCGCCACCGGCCTGCTGCCAGTGCGCGTAGAGCGTCTGGTCGGACGTCCGCTGGAAGCGGTCGCCGGCATTGACCTTCGTGCCACCCGTCGCCGAGGTGAACCATCCAAGAAACTCCCAGCCGGGCCTCATATCCGGAGTGACAGCCTGATATACGCCGTCGTATTGTATTTCGCAGGTGAACGTGGGAGCCGTGTCAGCTATAGATATAGTGCCGCCGTTCGCATTGTAGGTCAAGTGATAGATGAACGGATTCCACTGTGCCGTGCAGGCGATATCCTCTTCCACGACCGTGTCCGCTACCACCCAGATGGCGTCCGCCACCTTCCAGCCGACGAACTCGTAGCCCGTGCGCGTGGCATCTGGCAGCGCCGGGCCGACCATCTCGCCATGCGCGACCTTTATAGAGGGCACGGGGCACTGCCCACCGTTGGGGTTGAACGTGATAGTGTGCATCACGACGACGCCGCCCGACTCCTGCCAGTGCGCGTAGTACATCACGTTGCCCGTGACAATGGTGGTCGCGGAGATCTGCGTGCCGCCGTTCGCGGCCGTCCACCACCCCTGGAATGTGTGGCCGTCCCATGTCGGCTCGGGCAGCGGCGCGCCGATCTGCGCTCCGCTGTCGACTTCGCGCGTTGTGGTGGCCGGCGTTCCTCCGATGGCGTTGAACGTGACGGTGTACTTGTTCCTGCTCCACTGCGCGTAGTACGTAACGTTACCCGTTACAGTCGTGGATTCGCTGATCTGCGTGCCGCCGCTTGCGGCCGTCCACCAACCCGTGCAGGTGTAGCCGTCGCGCGTGGGGGTGGGCAGCGATCCGATCGACTCGCCGCTCACGACGATGCAGGATGGCGGCGTCACGCTGCCGCCATTCGCATCGAACGTGACGGTGAAGCTCTGCTTCCAGTGCGCGTAGATCGTGGTGCTGTTGCGGAAGCTAGTGCTCTCGGTGACCCGCGTGCCGCCATCCTGGGCCGTCCACCAACCGTCGAACGCATAGCCGTTCCGCTCCGGGGTGGGCATGTCGCCGATCTGCGTATTGACCGCGAAGGTCTTGCTGGTGGGCGACACGGTGCCGCCGTTGGGGTTGAAGGTGACGGTGGTGGTGGTAGGCACCGTCTGCGACCAGTGCGCGTAGTACGTCACGTTGTCCGAGACGACGGTGGTCGCGCTTATCTTCGTGCCGCCGCTTGCATCGGTGAACCAGCCCAGGAAGGACCAGTTGCCCGTGCGCGTGGGCGTGGGCAGCGCTCCGATCTCCGAGCCGCTCTGGACTGTGCGGACTGCCTCGGCCACTTCTCCGCCGTTCGGATTGAAGGTAACATCGACATCCCGCGCGGCAGACCTGATCGTTCGGCTCTGCCAAGTCCCCGCCGCAAGGTACGTCGCCCAGCCGGACGCCGCCGCCGACACGGTCGTCACGAGCTCGCTACTCGCGCCGTCGTAGATCTTGTCGCCGCCAGTCGTAGGGCAGTTGCCGGCGAACGTCACGGACTTCAGATTGCCGCAGAGCGCGAACGCATAGTTCCCGATCTCCGTCACCGACACCGGGATGTCGATGCTCTTCAGGCCGGAGCAGCTCTGGAAAGCGCTGGACATGATGGTCGTAAGCCCGGCGGGGAGCGACAGTCCATCCAGACCGGAGCAGCCCTTGAACGCGCTGGACCAGATCGTCGTGACGGTGTCCGGGATCACGACCGCCGTCATGCCGGAGAAGCCACTGAACGCATCGCCGCCGATGATCGTGACGGGCTTTCCGCCGAGGGTCGGCGGGATCGTCACCGAACCGGTCGGCGTGGGCTCGACGGCAGGGGAGCCCCATGTCTTGAAGACCTTGGCGGAGCCGTCGCCCTCTATGGTGTAGTACCAGGTGTAGCCGTCCACCGTCTCCGACAGGAAGTTCTCCGTCCAGTGGGCGTAGTAGGTTGCGTTTGCGGTTATCTGCTGAGACGCGGTTATCTGCGTGCCGCCGCTCGCGGCCGTCCACCAGCCGCCGAAGGTGAAGTCGCCCGCGCGGGTGGGCTCCGGCAGTTCGCCGACCGTGCTGCCGTGCACGACGGTGCGGGTGGTCGTCGCAGGCGTCCCGCCGTTCGCGTTGAACGTCACCGTGTGGTTCTCCAGCCAGTTCGCATAGAAGGTGACGTCTGCGTTTATCGTCTGGGTCTCGGAAATCCGCTGGCCGCCCATCGTCGGAGACGTCCACCAGCCGTTGCACGTGTAGCCGTCGCGCGTAGGCGTGGGCAGCGTCCCCACCTGCCCGCCCTTCGCGACGAGACGGGTGGTCGGCGACACTGTGCCGCCGTTCGCGTTGAACGTCACCGTGCACGGAGTCTGAGTATAGTGCGCATAGAAAGTGACGTCCGCATTTATGATGTGGGACGAAGTGATGCGCGAACCGCCGCTTGCGGCCGTGAACCACCCCGTGAACGAATATCCGGACGGCGGATTCGGCGTTGGCAACGCGCCCACCGCCGCCCCATGCGCGACGTCTTTGGCGCGATCTTCCACTGCGATGGTGCCGCCGTTCGCGTTGAACGTCACTTTGTGGGTGAGGTCGCGATAGACGATCTTCAGGTCGGACGGGCAGGAGGCGAACACCTTGGACTCGTCAATCACCCCATACAGACTGCCCGGCAGGGACGCCGTCTTCAAATTCGTGCATTTCGTGAACGCATTGTCGCTAAGCTGCTCGACGCTGTTCGGAACATACACGCTCGCTATGGCAGTATTGTAGAAGGCCCAGCCGCCTATACTTTTCACTCCCGAATTGATGGTCAGACTGGACAATGAGCTGCAATCAGAGAACGCATAGCTGGTGATTACCTCCACGCTGGACGGTATCGTCACGCTTGAAAGGCTCGTGCACTTGCCAAATGCATAGTAGCCGATGTTCTTCACGCCGGAGCTGATTGTGGCTTTTGTCAAGTGCGCGCACGAATCGAACGCTCTTGCGCCGATGTTCGTCACGGTGTTTGGAATCGTCACCTCCGTGATGGTCGATGCATAGAATGCGTTAGCCCCTATGGATTTCACCGTCAAAGCGTGGCGGTCATATGAAAACAACGATGGTATGGTCACAACCCCCGTCGGCAGCGCGGAGAATGTCCCCGGATAGACCAGCTGCACCGCGTTCAGGTCGGCAGCGTTGTACACCTTAAAATACCATGCGACCCCGTTTTTTATCTGCGCAAGGACGTGTTTCGTCAAGTCGACGCTGGAGCCGTCCATGTACATGATGATCAGATCCGACGCGCATCCGGGGTAGACCTGGGCATCAAGGACCTTGCCGAGCATCGCCTTGCGTATCGTGACCCAGTTGAGCTTGCTGCAGCCCTTGAACGCATTGGCCTTCACCTCCGTTACACTGTCCGGGATCGCCACTTCCTCAAGCTTCGTGCAATTTCCGAACGCGAGCCCTCCAATGGAGGTCAGCGAGTTGCCAAGCTCTATCTCAGAAAGGTTCGAGCAGCCGTAGAATGCGGCATTGCCGATGCCCTTGACGGAATTCGGAATCGTCACCTTAGAGGCGATTCCAGAGCAGTTCATGAACGCATATTCGCCGATGTTCGTGATCTGCGAACCGAAATTCAGCGACGTGATACCCGTGCAGCCGTTGAAAGCATAAGCCCCTATGCCGTCCACTGGATAGCCGTTGACCGTGTTCGGAGTCGTGAAAGCCCCAGTTGGCTTTGGCGTCACGGCCGTGCCGCCCACGCCAGCGTCAAGGTGCTCCAGCACCGTGTAGTTTCTATGATAGATGTCGCCCCCGGTCCTGATGACCTGATAGCGCCAAGTGCGGGAAGCGTCCACCCAAGTCCCGCAGAACCGCTTCTCCAGCGTCGCGGGGCAGGAGCTGAAGATGCTCGACAGGTCGCTGTTTATGAACTTTATCGGAAGGTATATGGTCTCCAGGCCCGTGCAGTTGCTGAACGCACTGTTCAAGGTCGTCAGGCCATACGGGAGCTTCACCTTCTTCAACTTGCTGCATCCATAGAACGTGTTGCTGTTCAGCGTGGTCACACCCGCGCCAGAGTGAAACGTCACGGTCTCGAGGGATGTGCAGCCGTAGAACGCGCTTCCGCCTAGTGTCGTGAGGCTCGAAGGAAGATACACGCTCGCCAGGCTTCTGCAGTTCTTGAACGCCCTCATGTCGATCTCGGTGATCGCGGTCGGAAGCTCCAAGCTCGTCAGGCCGGTACATCCGCTAAAGGCGTCATTACCGATCTCGTGGACGGTGCTGGGGATCGTCACCTTCGTGACGGCGGTGCAGTTGTAGAACGCATACTGGCCGATGCGCCTTACCGTGTAGCCTCCCAGCGTGGAGGGTACCGTCACCGCGCCCGTCGCGCCGGAGACGGCAGCCTGGCTTGCGCCCTTGAGGATGACCACGTCGGTGCTGTCTGGTATGAACTCGTAGTTCCAGGTAATTCCCTTGGCATCCGTATACGAGTAGCCCAACGCCGTGCCCGCAAGCGCGATCGCCGCGGTCGCGACAAGCGCCTTCAACGCGCCGCCAAATCTGCGGCAGATTGAATTGGACTGTTTTGCAATGTCTGTTTTCATAGACGTCTTTCCTTCATGAGTTGACCATTTCTGGTTTGCCTTGCGCGTAATTTTACCACCAAAACGCCCGTGATGGAATAATCCAATTCTGCCTTTTTTGGGCAAAATGGGCAAAATAGGCGATGCCGCATGCTGCGGGCGTGCGTCCTGCGCGTCTGCTGTCGCGGCGGGTCGGCGAGTTGCGGACGATCCGCAAAAAAGCGGTCAATACGGGAAAGTGCGGCCGAAGACGTAGTGCGGCTCGATGGCGGGCGGCGGCGGCAGGCGCCCCTTCGCAAGAAGCGCGAGCGCGAAGGCGGCGACCTTCTCGCCCGTCTCGGACGCATCGCACTCGAATCGCGTGAGGGCCTCCGAATATACCGGCCCCAGCCCGCGGTTCGAAAGCGTCACCACCTTGATGTCGCCAGGGATCCTGAGCCCGCGTTCCAGAAACGCCGTGAGCGCGCCCTGCGCCACGAAGTCGTCCCAGAAAAGGAAAATGTCCGGGAATCCAGCGCGCGGCAGGCCCATGAACACATTGTATGCGGACCGCTCGATGCCCTCGTAGCGCCCAAGCCCGTCCATGCGCGGAACGGTCGTCCAGCCGCACTTGACCCCCTTCTCCGCAAGCGCCGCCCCCGCATCCGGGGTCTCGTTCCCCTCGAAGCGCACCTGCATGACGCGCTTCACCCCCGCGCGGACGCAGTGCCGGACGAAGTTCCCGATCGCCTCCTCGGCTGAGAACCTGATCCAGCGCCCTTCATCCTTCGCGGGCGGCTCGCCGTAGAGGAACACGCTCTTCACCCCAGCGTCGCGAAGGCATTTCCTGACCGGCCTTGTGCCGTAGATCACTATCGCCACGTCCGGCGTCCGCACGAGTTCATGCTTCAGGAACGAGAGCCCTATCCGCTCGTCCTGCGAGAACACGACCGTCGAGAACGCATATCCCGCCGCGCCCAGCCTGTGGCGGAGCGCGTCGGCGATCATCGTCACATGGTAGCTGCAGGCGTCCACGTCCGGCAGCACGAACAGGACGCGCCCGCGCACGGTCATGACGTCCCGCTTCAGGACGACAGTGCCCACGCGCGGGCGAGAGCGCACGTATCCTTCCCGCGAGAGCTGCTCCACGACGCCGCGCGCGATGCGGAACGTCAAGCCCGACGCGTCGGCCAGCTCCTTGATCGTCGGGAACCGCTCGCCCGCCTTGATGCGGCCATGGACGATCTCGTCCTTGATGTAGGCGCCCAGCGCGTCCGCAAGGGACGTGAAGCCGTCGGGGGAGTAGTGGAAGTTTTTCAGAAAATCTATGTCCATTAAATCACCTTTATTCTTGTCTATAACTTCATTGTTCACAAATCTCAATTGTTCACAAATGCCACCATTGCCACA
>CAMOHV010000028.1 GCA_946615275.1 uncultured Verrucomicrobiota bacterium
GATCTCGATCCTGCCGCGCCATTTCTCCGCGAGCGCGCGTATCTCCGCGAAGTAGCGCGGAGCGGTGTCCGGCGTCAGGTTCCCCGGCTCGCCTGCGGGGAGCATGGCGTGCGCGGAGAATCCGATGGCCGAAAAGCCCTTGGCCACGGCCGCTTCAACCATCGCCTCCGGCGGGTCCTTGCCGTCGCACCATGTGGTGTGCATGTGGAAGTTCGTTTTCATGGCGGATATTCTACCAAATCTCCTTTCGCCGGGCAATTGGCAATTTAGTTGGAGCGTATGGGGTCATTCCACAAATCGTAGGCGCAAATCCCTTTTTGCCTATCAGCCCATTGAGGGCTGCCGCCCCAGGCGAGCCTCACGCCCAAAGGGATTTTCATTGTTGTTTGTGGACAATGATGGCATTGAGAGTTTGTGGACAATCAAAAAACGTCGAATTCACTACACCTGCATTTGAGATACCGCTTACCTCGAAGTGAATGCGGCGTTTGCGCCACGAGGCTATTTTTGGTAAAATATCGCCATGGCGGAGAAGAGGCCATAAAGGTGCCGACGACCGGCGAACTGCGATCCCGCGCGGCGCGGCATCGACGACCCGCTGATGGAGCCGGCATGACGGGAAAGGAGCGAGGAGTTGTCTTTTGACTGCAAGACGAGAAGTATGCTCGCGGCGTGCGCCGCGGGATGCATGCTTGCAGTCTTCACGCCCGGCGACGCCGCGGCGTCCACCGGGTTCCGCTACAAGGGGGTGATCGACCCTGAGACGATCATGGACTCCGGCAACGGCATGGCGCTCGCCTCCGGCAAGGTCTATACGCTTTCGCAGGACAACATCACGATCGACTTTTCGAACGAAGACGTCTCGGCCAGCCCCTTGAGGGTGTCGGCCGGATCCACGGCCGTGATATTCCTGAAGAAGGGCCAGACGCTCACTGTGAAGGGGTCTAAGGCCGAGGACGCCAACGGAGGCTATCCGGGCATCCTGGTCGGCAAGGATGGCACGCTTGTCGTGACCGGCGAGGGGCGGCTTGTCGCCATCGGCGGCGATGCGATGAGCGGCACCGATGGCACATCTGGCGGGTCGGCGAGTCTTTCACACGAAAAGACAACGGCCGGCGAAGGAGGCGTGGGCGGCGACGGCGGCAGCGGGGCTGGTGCCGGCATCGGCGGATATGGCGGGCGCGGCGGCATAGGCGGAGACAGTGGCGGCAAGGAGCGCGAGGTCGCGACGACGAACTCGGACAGTTACGAGTGCAACGGTTCAAACGGTCAGAATGGCACCAACGGCGGGAACGGATCGGACACTGGAAACGTGTACCTTCTGGGTTCTGTGTCGCTCAAGGCGACGGGCGGGGCTGGCGGTTCGGGCGGCGCGAAGGGCGCGAACGATGGCGGCAAGAATGACTACTGGGGGGTGTCAATGTCATACCGCGTTGGCGGCGGCGGCGGTGGCGGTGGCGGTGGCGGCGGCGCCGGCGGCACGGGCAGCGGCGGCGGCGGCGGCGGCGGCGGCGGCGGCGGCGGCGGCGGAAACGGCGGGCGCCACTACACCTCCCAGGGCGGAACGGGCGATGCGTCGGCGGATCACCATCCCAATGGGGCCGGCGGGGCGGCGGGCCAGTCGAACGGTGAAGGGCACAACAGAGAGAGCCGCGGCTGGTCGGCAAGTGTCTGGTCCAGCAGCAAGCACTACGGCGGCTACGGCGGCTATGGCGGCAGTGCTGGCGCTACGGGCAGCGGCGGGACGCTCTACAAGGACTCCACGGCGACATTCGACGGTTCGTCGGCGGGATCGGCGGCCGCGAACTCCCATTCGGCGATTTGCTACACGATGACATTCAACAACGGCTTCTCCTCCAGCACGGTCTCGACCGACGTCAAGCTGGGGTATCCTCTTCCTACGAACGTAGTCTACACGCCGAGCCGCACGGGGTATGTGTTCCACGGCTGGTTCGCGGAGCGCGACGGATTCGGGGACTGCTACTACGACATGGACCTCGACCGCCTGCTCACCTGCTTCCCCAACGTGGGCGACAAGACGATCTACGCATATTGGACGAGGGACGTCGATTCGATCTGGGTGAACGGGACGGGCATCACCGCCGGGCGCGACAAGTCCGGGCCGGGATGGAGCTACGTGGGCAAGACGGCGACGTTGTCGCTCACAGGCGCCGGCATGACGTTCGAGATCACCGGGGCGAACTACGAGGGCGAGATCGTGATCGACGTGGCGACGAACTGCGCCGTGGTGGCGACGGATCTCCATATCGACGCCTCGAACCGCAGGTCCCGGCCGGCTTTCAGGATGGAGGACGGCGTGGCGGCGACGCTGGAGCTCGTTGGCGAAGTGGAGCTGCGCGGGAGCCCCGGCGCGCCGGGCGTCCGCGTCGAGAAGGGGCAGAGCCTTGAGATCTCGGGAGATGGTTCGCTTGTGGCCACGAGCGGGATATACGACGATCCCGATGCCGCCGGAAGCGCGGCGGCTGCGATCGGCAGCTCCGCCGGGAAGGACGCCGGGACGATAAGCATCAAGGGCGGAACAATCACCGCCAAGTCCGGCGGCGGCGCCGGCATCGGCGGGGGAGTGGGCGGATCGGACGGCAACCTCTCCATCACCGGCGGCTACATCGTGGCGAAGGGCGGCATGGACGGAGAGGAGGACGGGCTCTTCAGCGCGGACATCGGCCCCGGCTACGGCTACACGAGCTCCGCGTATTCCGTCACGGCCACGAACGAGCCGTCGCTCGCGTATGTGGCGCCGCACGACTTCCGCCTCGCTTGCACGAAGTCCGGCCTGGGGCCGAAGTTCTACACGGCGGATAATCTCAGGGTGTTCTGCGTGGCGTTCACGGGGCTTGTGGCGAACGCCACGGCGACGATATCGGGCGTGGAGGGCAGATGGCTGCCGCCGTGCGAGATAAAGGCGACGGACACGGGGGCCGTGTTTCTCTGGCTGCCGGCGGCGACTGACAAGTACGACGTGACGATCACCACGGGCGACGTCACGTGGAGGTACATCTTCGGCGTAGTGGACCGCCACATATACGCGACGTTTGCGTCCGGCCTTAGCATCAACGGACGCGACGCATACCTTGCCAAGGGGCCGGGATGGTATCTGGACGAGACGGCGATGACGGTCACGCTCACCAACGCGGGGCCGTTCGTGGTGGACGGATTCGGAGCGGGGCTGAACGTGGCGGCGGCGGCGGGCTGCTCGGTGGTGCTGTCCAACATGTCGGCGCTTGCATCCGGGTATGCGGGCAAGACGGGCTTCCTGGTCAATCCAGGGGTGGACGTCAAGATGGAGCTCGTCGGCGAGAACAAGCTGTGGGGCGGGGCGTTCGCGGCCGGGCTTGGGGTGGGCGTGACGGGCTCGGTTGAGATATGCGGGACCGGTTCTCTTGACGCCCGCGGCAACAACGGCTCCGCCGCCATCGGCGGCGAAGCCCGCAACGGCGGCGGATGCGGTTCGATAACGGTGACGGGCGGCAGAGTCGCCGCGACTGGCTCCGGGTGGCGCTCGATGTACGGCGGCGCTGGGATCGGCGGCGGCGCCGGGGGAGAGACCGGAGCGATAGCGATCCTCGGCGGCGAGGTGACGGCGACGGGCGGATACGGGGCGGCGGGGATCGGCTCTGGAAGCGCGAAGGGGACGAACAACGTCTTGTCCGCCTCGGTCGGGGCGATTCTCATCGACGGTTCCAACACCGTTGTGCAGGCTTCGGGCGGCGAGAACGGCGCGGGCATAGGCGGCGGCGACGGGGTCACGAACCTTACGACAACAGTCTCCAACGGCACGGTGACCGCGACGGGCGGATGGGGCGCGGCCGGCGTGGGCGGCGGACGCCTCGGCGGCGGCGGCGGGATTTCCCTCGTCGCCGGGACGGTGACCGCCCAGGGCGGCTACGCCGGCGCGGGCATTGGGGGCGGGCATTCCGGCTCCGGCGGGGTGATCGGCATCGAGACCGCGCGCGTGCGGGCGACGGGCGGCGAACAGGCGTCCGGCATCGGCGGCGGCGCAAACGCGCCGGGCGGCGAGATCGGCATCGTTGGAGGAACCATCACGGCGACCGGCGGCGAATACGGCAACTCGCTAGGCACGGGGTATGGCACGGGCGCGGCCACAGGGACCATCGAGATCACCGGCGGCGCCGTCAACGCCGTCTACGCCGACCCAAGGCCAGTGAACGCCGCGTCCAACGCGCTCTATCCGCTCACCATCGACACAGGCGCGCCGCGCGCCGCGGTCACGAACCTGTATTTCTCGCAGGCCGCATACTATGGCATCAAGGGAATGTACACGGACGGCAACGGCAGAATGACCGTCTGGCTTCCATCCACGGGCAACAGGGTCTGCCCCGCCCACGTGGCGTTCGACGACGGAACGGAATTCGACTTCAACTACGCCGTCACCACGAACGGCAACACGTACTGGGGGTATCTCCTCACGGTGAACGGCGGGCAGCTCTTCTCGGCGATAAACGGAGCGGGCAGCGGATGGACGTACGATTCCAAGAGCCATGTCCTTACCCTGGGGGACGCCTCGGTGCCCGTGACGATATCCGGCATGAGCCGCAGGGGCGCGGTCAAGATAGTCGTGCCCCAGGGCGGCGCCGAGAGCGTGACGTTCGCCGGGCTCGACATCTCCTCGGCGCCGGACGCGGCGCGAAGCCCGCCCGTCGTCGTCTCCAACGCCTGCACGCTCGCCTTCTCAGGGGAGAACGTCGTTGAGGCGCTGGGCGACTACTCGGCCGGCATAGAGGTGGCGTACGGCGCGGCGCTGACCCTGGACGGCGCGGGGACGCTCCGCGCGGCAGGCGGACGCTTCGGCGCGGGCATCGGCTCGAACGGCGGCAGGGCGGACGAGAGCGGCGGAGTCCCCGGGCGGATAGTCGTTGCGGGGGGCGTGATCTACGCCCAAGGCGGCGATTCGGCGGCCGGCGTCGGCGGCGGCGTGGAGGCGAACCTCGCGCCGGGCGGCGTGGTGGTCGTGGGCGGGCGGCTCTACGCGAGCGGCGGCGAAAACGCCGCCGGCGTGGGCGCGGGGAAGGGCGCGCTCAGAGTGCCTGACGGCGCGGTGGTGATCTCGAACGGAACGGTCGTCGCGTACGGCGCAGGGGGAGTCGGCTCCTCGGCGGAGCTTTCGCCAACGCCCAGCCAGTCGGACTTCGCCGTGAGCGTGGGCAATGTCGTGGACTCCACCCTCGGCGCGTACAAGTCGCTTGTCGTGGTTGGCGGAAGCGCGGTGCCGGCGGGCGTGGGGGTGGCGTCGCCCCGGCCGGTGGACGCGCTGGGGAACACGCTTTGCAAAGTGATGATATCGAATCTCGTGGCAGATGCCGCATGCAGTGTGTCGGTGAAGCCTGCGCCCGATGGCGGGTATGGCCTCAATGGGATATACGCGTCGCCCGAGGGGGTGGTGTGCCTCTGGCTCCCAGAGGGCGAGTACGAGGTGGTGCTCAACGGAACACGCTGGGCGGTTGAAGTCGCCGGAGGGGACACGGACGTGGCGCAGGTGGTGTTCGTGTCCGGCCCGGTGCCGGTGTCGAAGATAACGGCCACGCAGTCGGCGGTGTCGCTCGTGGTTCCGCTCGCGTCGGTGGTGGACGAGGTGGATGCGAGGGCGGCTGGCGGGCCCAGGACCGGCGGGATCACCGTGTACGCCTCGCCCGTGCTGCCTTTCCCTGATCCGCCCAACGAGGTGGATCTTGACGCATGCGGCCTCGTGGACAACGGAGACGGCACGGTGACCATCTCCATCCCGCTTATCGGCCCCGCGCCGCAGATGTTCTTCAAGATAATCCGCAACTGATCCCCCGCGCGCTGAACCTTTCAACTTTTCAACCTTTCAACTTTTCAACTTTTCAACTTGTAAAGAGGACGCAAGCAATGAATTCCTTCGAGGCATTGATCTCAGACTTCGCCGAGAAGACGGGGCTGTCGCTGTAGTCAGTCAAGGACGGCGACGTCGACCTCGTCGTGGACGGCGTGGACGTGAGCGTGCAGTATCGCCAGGACAAGGACGACTGCGTGATGTTCACGCTGCCCCTCGACGACACGGAGCCAGACGCCAGGATGTCGCGCCGGGCCCTTGAGCTTGCCGCGAACGGCGCGGGCACGGGCGGGCACTTCCTGGGTGTAAAGGAGGGCATGTTCGTCCTTTCGTCCGTCGCGCTGCTTGGCGGTCTTTCCGCAGAGGACTTCGCCGAGCGCCTTCTCGCGCTTCCGGCCGCGGCGCGCCCCGGTTCGCTCGTCGCGTACATGAACGCATTGTTCCGCGACGAGCTGCTTGCCTTCAAGGACATCGGCGAGGCGGATGCGGTGTTCGCGAAGTACGAAGGGGCGGTCCGCCCCCGGCAAGTTCAACGCCCTGCGCGCGGAGATCGAAGCGATCCCGGAGGATGCGTTCGCGAATCACGAGCACCTCGGGATCGGCGACAAGATCCGCGACATCATCTGCTTCGCGGTCGCGCCGGAGGAGTGAGTCGCCTGAAGCGCTCCTCTTGCGCGGGCGGGGGTGAAATGGTATAATCGTCCCATGAAAACGAACATCGCCCTCGCCGCCGTGCTCGCGCTCGGCGCCGCTTGCGCCGAGACCGTCGATCCCGCGGCCTACGGCTTCTCCCCAGACGCCGCCCCCGAGGTGAACGCAGCCGCCCTCCAGAAGGCGCTCGACGGCGGACGCAGGACCGTCAAGGTCGCGAAGGCCGGCGTCTACGGCCTCGACCGCACCGTGTTCATCGACAGCGACACCGTCCTCGAGTTCGCCCCCGGCACCGTCCTCAGGAAGATGAAGCCGTACTCCAACGTGCTCGTCAACCGAGGGGCCTACAACTACGGGTGCGACTCCAACATCGTGGTGCGCAACCTCGAGATAAGCGTCAACAAGATGCAGTCAATCCCCGGGCCCGAATCGAACGCCCCGGGCCTTCGCGGCCACTTCGCCTTCTACCGCGTGAAGAACGTTGAGTGCCACAACTTCACGTGCAACGACTGCGAGGGCGGGCAGTACTGCTGGCACGCCGTGGACTTCGACGGGCTCCTCCTCGACGGCTTCGTGATACGCGGCAAGAAGGACGGCGTCCATCTCAACCGCGGCCGCAACTTCACGATCCGCAACGGCGTCCTCAGGACGGGCGACGACGGCGTGGCGCTCAACGCCGGCGACTGGCCCGGCGGCTGCACGCCCGTGATGGGCTCCATCGAGAACGGCGTCGTCGAGAACATCGTGGACGAGGATGGCGGCAAGTGCAACTTCGCCCGCGTCATCACCGGCTGCTGGAAGGAATGGCACCCCGGGATGAGGCTCCAGAGATGCGACATCTTCAAGGTGGGGAAGAACGTGTATGCCGTCTATCCCATGCCTCTCGGCACGAACGAATACGTCTCGATGACGGCGCCCTCGCACAAGCACGGCGTGTGGAAGAGCCCCGAGGGGATCAACTTCCAGTATCTCCAGGACGACGGCGAGACGCGCGCAGACATCAAGAACGTCACGTTCAGGAACATCCGCATGGAGTGCCCCCGCGCCATCTCATGCAGCTGGGAGATGGGCGACTGGGCCCGCCTCGTCCATCCCGAGATTCCGCGGAAGGACTACCCGGTGATCGACATCAAGCTCGAGAACGTCGTGAAGACCGCGCCGGGGCCGATAGTGACTGGCAACGCGTGCGCCAACATCGAGTTCGACAACGTCAAGAGCGAGAAGGGCGCCATCCTCACCTTGGGCCGCGTCCGGCAGGGCATGGGGACTGGCCTGTATTCCACGGATCGTCGCATCAAGGTGAGGAACTGCGTCTTCGACGGCAAGGAGCGCGTGGACTTCGTGTTCAGGGATCCCGCCGGCAGCGGCTCGATCGAGCTTGTCGGGAACAAGGCGTCACGCCCTGTGAAGATCGATGGGGACCTGAGGGACATCGCGATCAAGGGCGACACGCCCGTCGACGCGCCTGCCGCGCCGAAGGTGCTGCACGTCGATTCGGAGAAGGGCGACGACGCGGGCGACGGCTCGGCGGCGCGTCCGTTCAAGACGCCTGCGAAGGCGAAGGAGGCCGTGCGCGCGCTGAAGAAGAGCGCGCAGGGCGGGGTTGTGGTGGAGCTGGAGGGCGTCTTCCCCGGGCTGAAGGGGCCGGTGCTGGACCTGGGGAAGGACGACGGCGGCGCTTCGCCGTCCGCCCCCGTGGTGTGGCGCGCCGGGGGGCGGGGCGCGCTCCTCACGGGCGCGTGCCGTCTCGCGGCGTCCGACTTCAGGCCAGTCTCGGGCGCGGCGCGCGAGCGCCTAAAGCCAGAGGTGCGAGGCAAGGTGTACGAGTGCGACCTCAAGAAGTTCGGCGTCGGCGAGCTTAAGCCGCTCCCCGCGAAGTTCAACAAGTGGTCCGAGATGGAGCTCGTCTCGTCCGGCCGCGCCATGACGATCGCCCGCTACCCAGACTCCGGCTGGCTGGAGATCACAAACGTGATCGACCGTGGCGTCGCCCCCAAGGACCTCAAGAAGGGCGAGTGGGAGTTCGGCGTCCGGGGCGGCACGTTCGAATATCCCGGCGACGCGCCGTCGCGCTGGGACGTCTCGAAGGGCGTCTTCATCTTCGGCTTCTGGTGCTACGACTGGGCGAGCGACACGCTGCGCCTCGCGAAGATCGACACGGAGAAGAGGACGTTCACCACCGAGGGCGTGCACACCTACGGCATCGGCAAGCCCAGCAAGTGGGCCCAGGCGAAGCCGCGCTACTTCGTGTACAACCTCCTCGAGGAGCTGGACGCCCCCGGCGAGTGGTATGTGGACCGCGAGACGCGCACGCTCTACTTCTACCCCAGCTCGGACGGCTTCAAGGACGTCGCGCTCTCGCTAGCGAAGTCTCCGCTCGTGCGCATCTGCAATGCGGCCAACGTTGTGGTGAAGGGGCTGTCGTTCAAGTATTCCACGGGCCTTGCGGTGCAGGTGGCCGCATCCTCGAACGTGGATCTCGAAGGGCTTGACGTCTCATGGCTCTCGCAGAACGGCATAAGCGTGTGGGAGGGCCGCGGCGTCACGGTGCGGAACTGCCGCATCTACGAGATCGGCAGCGCCGGGCTTTCGGTCTATGCCGGCGACCGCAAGTCGCTCGCGAAGTGCAACCACCGCATCTGCGGCAACGACATCGGATTCTGCGGACGCCTTGCTCGCATATCCGGCCCCTGCTGCACATTCGGCGGATGCGGCATAACCGTGGAGCGCAACTACTTCCACGACACGCCGTACATCGCGATGAGCTACGGCGGCAACGAGCACCTGATACAGTACAACGAGATCGAGTGCGCCATGCTGGAGGCGGGCGACGGCGCGGGCATGTACACCGGGCGCGACTGGGGCAGCCGCGGCAACGTGGTCC
>CAMOHV010000029.1 GCA_946615275.1 uncultured Verrucomicrobiota bacterium
TGCGCCCTGAGGGCGGCGAGGACGACGACGGCGACGGGGATGGCGAAAAGCAGCCAGTCAATCCAGTTCATGGCGGGTCGTTGCAGGATTGCGGAGAAGGGCGGCGCGCGCGAAGTCCAGGCTGAAGGGCGCCTCGCCGTAGAGATAGTGGCCACGCTCGGCCGGGGCGTCTCCGACGGCGTATTCGATGTCGATGAAACCATGGCCGCCTTGCGACCAGGAGACATCGCCGACGCGCAGGGACGCATTGTCGGCGACTGTCCACTCGCCCTGCAGGAGCATCGCGCCGCTGTCGCGGTCGCGGAAAGCCGCGCGGACGGCGACCGGGCGCAAGGTGTCGTTCACAATCCAGGCGGAGCGGTCGTCCAGGACGAGCGCGAGGATGGGGCGCTGGGCGTCGCGCAGCGCGGCGAAGGCGGCCTTGCGCCCCCCGTACCAGTCCACCACGGCGTCGGAGACCTGCGGCCAGCCATCGCGCACGTTCCACCAGACGAGGCCGCAGCAAGGCGCGAACTTGCGGGCGCGGAAACGCTCGACCATTGTCTTGAGCGCCTCCGCCTGGAAGAACTGGCTTGCTGCGATGAACTCGTCAAGGTCACGTGGCACGGTGCCGAACAGCCGCTTCACCTGGCGTGTCATGAGGTCGTTGCGACTCCAGAGATCCGAATCCGGGGCCAGAAATGGGTTGGACGCCTTGAGTCGCCATTCGTCGTTCCAGTCAAAGGCGGAGCCGTCTGGACCATCCTTCCACGGATAGACTCCTTCGGGCGTCATCATCCGCTCCAGTGAATCGCGCTTGGGGCAGCCGTGCCAGCCGGTTTCGCTCGCGAAACAGGCGGTGGAGTCAAGGTAGAAATGGGTCTTGTACCAGTCGCGGGCGCCCCAGAGGTGGGCCTCGGCGGGACGGGCAAGGCCGGCGACGACATCGGGCGAGAGGTATGGGCTGGAGGGCAGGTAGGGCCGCGTTGGGTCGAACTCGCGCAGGACGCGCGGAATGACTTCGCGGCTCACGCGGTCGGTTCCGGGGTCCGGCGACGAGACTCCCGCCAGACGGCTCCAGTTGATGGCGTCGTCGTTTTCGTTGTTGCCGGCCCAGATGGCGAGCGCTGGATGGCTGCGGAGGCGCAGCGCGACGGCACGGACCTCGGCGGCGGTGGCGGCGGCGTAGGCGTCGTCCTGGGGCGTCTGGGCGCAGCCGGTCATGAAGTCCTGCCACACGAGGACGCCGTGTTCGTCGCACCAGTCGTAGAAGAAGTCCGGCTCGTACACGCCGCCGCCCCAGACGCGGACTAGATTGCAGTGGCTTTCCTCGACCAGCGCCAGCGTGGGGAGGATGCGATCCGCCTGGCGAGACGGGATGGCGTCCGTCGGTACCCAGTTTGTGCCGCGAATGTAGATCGGCTCGCCGTTGACGCGGAAGAGGAACCGGCCGGGCCGCTGCGGGCCGTAGTTGTCGTCACGCTCCAGTTCGATGGTTCGGAAACCGATGCGCCGCGCGGCGCTCGCCAGGACCTCGCCGTCGGGTGCAACGACCTCGGCCGTGGCGTCATAGAGCGGATGATTCCCGGCGTCAGCTGGCCACCAGAGGTCGAATCCTGAGGCCTTGAAGTCCACTCGGCTCGTGACGGTGCGGAGCGGGCGTTCGGCGAAGGCGACGTTCCCGACCGCGATTCGCAGCCGCGTCCCGTCAAGGTAGCGTTCCATGGGGGCGTCAACGCGGATGAAGGCCCTGACGTGGCAGTGGTTCGCGCCAGTCGCCCCGTCGCGGGAGTAGTCGCCGGTGACGAAGGCAAGGTCGTCAATTCGGACCGGGCCTTCCACGTCAAGCGCCACGGGGCGCCACAGCCCCGAAACGAGCAGCCTAGGGAAGATGTCCCAGCCTCCCATGTAGGCCGCCTTGCGGAACGGCGCCTGGTCGGCTGTGCCCCACATGAACGCATGTTCCGCAACGGCGTGGCGCTTCGCCTCCAGAAAGATGCTGCGGATCAGCACCTGCACCGTGTTTTCGTCCGGGCGAAGACGGTCGGTAACGTCGAATCGGTGGGGGATGAGCATGTTCGCCGTTTCACCGATCTTCCTGCCGTTGAGGAAGATGTCGGCCAGCGTGTCGATGCCCTCGAACCGGAGAACGGCGCGTCCGCCTTCCGGGATGTCCGGCGCCGTGAACGAGCGAGTGTAGAGCCACTGGTGGCCCTCGTGGCGGCGCCACGCCAGCGCGTTCAGGCCGGTCTCCGGCTCCGGCAGCAGCCCCGCCCGCGCCAGGTCTAGTTCGCAGTTGCCGGGGACAGTCGCCTGAACCGTTTCGTGCGGGACGGCGAGGGGAAGTGAGCGCACGGCGCCGGACCGAGGCTGGGGGAAGTAGTCCAGCCTCCATTGGCCGTCGAGGGAAAGAGTTGTCTTGTCCATCTCGCTACTCGAAGTCAATCATCGTGCAGCCACCCTCGTAGATGGCGCCGCAGACATACTGCATGGAGGTCGGGGAGAATCGTTCCGCCCAGAACGCATGGCAGTGCCCGCAGAGAATCGCCCGGAGGAGTTTCAGCGACGACAGATACCTCATGAACTCCCTTGTCGCCGCGTCGGGCCGCTGCTGCACCCGCCTGTCGCGCCACACCTCCCCCGGTGGCCAGTCGCGTTCCTTGCGCCAGGTATCGATCAGAGCGTCCGGGACACCCGTCTCGTAGGAGCACAGCCCGCCCGTCCGCCTTATCTGCTCCGCGTAGTGGCCGGGGACGTAAAGCGGCACATGGCACAGCATGACGATTGGCAGACCCTTCGCGGCCTCCGCCTCCATCAGCGCGAACTGCTCTTCGGTGAAGTTGTAGTACACGTCATCCACGGCCACGAAGTTGACTCCGTTAACGACACGCGAGGCGAATGACAGGTCGTTGGGGAATACGGCCTGGACGCGCCCCATGCTTTCCGCCTTGTAGGCGGCGTCCTCCCTTGCCTCCCCGATGTATTGGGAGAACTCGTGGTTCCCGGCGCAGGCGAACCAGTCGCCCGCGTCGAAAACGGACTTGGCGAACCGGAAATTCGCGTTCGACACAAAGTCGATCATGTCCCCGGCATGAAGAAGCATGGCGTTCTCGCGATTGGCCACTGCGACTGCCTCGGCTAGGTAGTGCTCGCCGTGGCCCATGACCGGGCCGCGTCCGGCCGCGAGTTCGAGCTTGTCCGGGTCGTCGTCTGCCGGGTCGGCCCGCACGGCGTGGACGTCGGCGACGAGCATTGCCCTGAAGGGGCGCTCCGCGCCGGCATCGACGCGGACGCGCTCCATGCGCAGGGGGGGGAAGCCCGTCGGCTTCAGCACCGCTTCCATCAATGGCCGCTCCTGGTGAAACTAGCGAAGCCCAGCCGTGCAGACGACGCGGAATCCATAGGTTGGCTGACGGAACCACTCGGGATTGCTCCCACGATACGCTGCACGACAGCCTTTTGCCGCACTGCCATACGAACCGCCACAGAATACGCGAAGCATGTCCCACTCGCCCGTTTTCGTGGCACCGGACAGCGTCTTCGTCGAATTCGAGGGGTCAATGTTCGCCGAGCCGCCGTTTCCGGAGATGTCGTCCTCGTACCAGTCAAGGCACCATTCGAACACGTTGCCGTGCATATCGTAGAGTCCCCAGGCGCTTGGCGCGTAGGAGCCAACCACCGCCGTGCCGCCTGGGGTGTTGGCGTTGTAGCAGCCGAGGTTGCCGAGGTTCGCGTCGACATCGGTGTTCAATACCGCCGATCCGTCGTTCCAATGGCCGGAGCCGTTGCCGGAACGGGCCGCGAACTCCCATTGCGCTTCAGATGGAAGGTCGAAGTCCAGACCTGTCTTTGCGCGCAACAGGCCGAGGAAGGACGACGGGTGCGGGTCGTTTGGCCAGTCGTAGGCGGCGTGGGATGCGTGCGACGTGCCCGGATCGTTGCGGATTTCGTTGTAGCAAAGATTGTCCATGGGGCGTGTCGCGCCGACGTTGCTCGCGGTGGCGGATGATCCCGGATTGATGTTGGCCCATTGCGCCTGCGTCACCTCGAAGACGCCGATGTAGTAGTTGTTCGCGAGCGTGGCCACATGCGGCGTCTCATTGGCGTTGCGCTGGGTCTCGCCGTCGGCCGATCCCATCGTCCACTCTATGCCGCTGGCCATGATCTTGCGCATGAGCAGCTTCGTGGTCTTGTAGGCGGGATTGTTCGTGACGGCCGCACCTGGCTGGTCGAAGCCTGACTTCGGCAGGTAATCGACGCCTGGATAGTAACGAACGGTGTTGGCTGCGGCGAGATCGACCACCATGTAGTCGGGCGTGTTCTCCAGCGCCCAGGCGGTCACGACGGCGCGGGCGCCGCCGTTCTCTATCACATGGTCTGGCCACGAATGGTCTGGGCGCCAGGTGATTGTGCGCGAACCGGCCGCTACTTCCTTCCATACGTCGCCCTCCGCGTTCCAGATGGCTTCACCGCCGATGGACGTCCAGCCGGGGTCGTTCGCCGCGGCGCTTGTGTTGGCGTTCGTCTGCACATCCAGCGTGATGACGGCCGGTGCGTCGGAGAGAGTGTAGGTGATGGTGACGACGCGGTTGTCGGCCTGTGTCATGGACACGGGGGTTACGACGGGGACGGCGGAGTGTGCCGCGACGGCGGTGGCGATGGTTGCACAAAGCGCGATGGAGTTGGTTTTGTTCATTGTCCAGTTCCTTTGGTTTGGTTGTTGAGATTGAAAGGTTGAGAAATGTCGGCGCTATCGGATGATTATCACAAAAGCGCCCTCGTATTTGTCCGAACGCAGCGAGGTTGCGTCGGACTCGTCCCAAGTCCGGCAGCGGGCCTCCAGCGCGGAGGAGACGCTTTTGCCGCTTCGCGTCGCCGTCACAAGCGACGTTGACGCAAATGCGGCCGGATAGGATTCATTCGCCGCCGGGTAGCCGGAGACGATAAACTGGTAGTCGGCGCCCGCCGGTATGGCGGCGCCCGCCGCGACCGCCACTGCGACAGCAAGGCTTCTACAGCGGCGTGATTGCCGCCTTGCGGGGTGTGCTGCTTTCATGTGCGTCTTGTCCTTTCGTTAGGTTAGGAGTGAATGGAAAATCAGCTGGCGGATTGGTGGCATCCTTTTCCCGCGTCGGGAAACAGATTTCCTCGCCGTCCTTCTGCCAGAGCCGAACCCAGTCGATCCAGTACTCGATGGGCAGGGACTCGTCCGGCGAGAGCCGGTATTTGTCCGGGCACCAGTGTCGGCAGGGCGAGAATATCTCGTTGTTGAAGATGACGCTTTGGAAGTCGTGGAAGCAGCCCATGCCGGGGAAGCCGTCAGGCGAGAAGTCGTGCGCTTCGTCCACGGGGACGCTGGCGTATTTCTCCCCGTCGATCCAGAAAGACATCTCCGCCGGAGTCCACTCGAAACCGTAGATGTGAAACTCGTCGTTCAGCGTTTCCGCATTTGGGAAGGTGAACGACCGTGAGGCGTGGCCCTCGCCGTTCGGCAGCATCGCGCGCTTGCCGTCGGTTGTCCACTTGTGGAGGTTGTAAACTACCGCATTGGTCGAAGAGAAGGATTCGAAGATGTCGATCTCCGCCTCATACGGAGCGTCACGGAACCTGAACGTGCTGGTCAGCCAGAAGCTCGGCCAGGCGCCGTGGCGGAATGGAACGCGGCCGCGCATTTCAAGGTAGCCGTATTTGAAGCCCATGCCTTCGTGCGTGGTGACGCCCTGCGGGAGCATCCACGGATGCCCTGGATCACCAGACGGGATCACCAGCAGGTGGAGGCAGCCGTCCTCAACCCGGACTGTGCGCGAATCGTTCACGTAAACGCAGTCCGCGCCGTGCATCGTCTGGCGGAAGCCCCATTTCGAGGCGTCCAGGGTCTTCCCGTCGAATTCGTCGCCCCAGACGAGGCGTCGTCCGGCGCACGGGTCGGTGGCAGCGTGGGCCTGTGCGGCGCAGATGGCAAGCAAAATGGCGAACACGGTGGCTGTTGTGGTTCTGTTCATCGTTTCGGCTGCTGTGGATGGACGGGAATACATCATCGGGCAAAACGCCAACGATTCTACCACGCCGCCCCGCGGGGATTGGAACTTTACGCCAACAAAATTTCAAGGTCGCGCGTTAAGCCTGCGCCAGTTTCGCAAAGAGCAGCCGAAGCGTTTCCTAAATATCTTGTCGAGGTCGCGGTGGGTGCCAAAGCCGCTGAAGTCGGCGATGGCGCCAATGGGCATCGCATGGTTTTTCAGCAATTCAACCACCCGCTCCAGGCGGACCTGGAGGATTTCCTCAAGGACGGAGTGCCCCATCGCCTCCCGGAAGCGCAGGTTGAAAAGGCTGCGAGAGCATTTGAAACGGGAGATCAGTTCGCGCGGAGTCAGCCCCTCACAGGCTTCGCTGCGGATTGTCTCCACGGCGTCAAGGATGTAGGGCGCCCTGCGGCCGTGGCCACGTGTCGAGGCGCGACGGACGCAGAGAAGCGGGCCGATGGCGAGCGGGCTTTTCGCGCCACCGTGCGAGATTCTCCCCGCGAGCATCTTCGCGGCCAGGTAACCCATGCGCTCGAAGTCGAGCTGGATTGAGGATAGCGATGGCTGCGCGGCTTCGCACAGGGCGGTGTCATTGTCGGTGCCGATAAGCGTCAGGTCGTGGGGGATGAACCGCATGGCGGCACGTGCTGTTGCGGCGATGACAAATGCGGTCTCGTCGTTGACGGCGTAGATGGCGGTCTTGGACGGAAGCGAGGAGAGGAAGGGGCGCAGCCGCTCCATTTCGCCATTCCGGCTCTCGCCGCACCTCGCCCGGAAGACGGCGCACTCCCGCCCAGCCTTGATCACGGAACGTCGGAATGCCTCAATTCGAATATCCGACCACGCTGCGAAGTCCCGGAATTTTGCAACCCGTCCCGCCGACAGGGCGCTTGGCCAGTGCAGGGAGACGACTGCGTATGCCGTAGGCAGTCCGGCCGAAAGTTCGCGGAACGCGGTGGCGGCGACGTTCGCGTCATCCACGCAGACGCGGCCGGCGACACCATCGAGTTTCGAGTCCTTGGTGTTTGCGAAAACAACAGGCACATCACCGAAATGGGCAATCGGGACGTTCTCCGCAGCGCCGTCGCAATCGTAGATACAGCCGACGGGGCGAAGCCGCGCGACGAGCGCCGGAATGCTCCTCCGGCGCGAGTGCGCACGGTCGACCGCCACGACGTCCCATCGCACCGCCGCCGCATAGCGCCGAACACCGGCCAGCTTTCGCCGCTTCGTGGGGTCTTCGTCGTTGTGGTTGAGGAAAAGGACGACGGCTTGCATGGTTGCGGGAAATCCGTGCTATCCATGCGAGATCATCGCATTCAAGGCAGGTCAATGGTGATCTTGATGCGGAAGAACTTCGCACCCGAGTCGGATGTGGGAACCGTGACCGTTTCGGCCGGCTCGAAGACTTGCGACTCGGTGCCACCATCCGCAAAATCGGCGAGGTCATCAACCTCGTACACCCGGTAGGTGACAGTCGCGCCGGCCGATTCATTGACCACGACACCGCCAAGCGACACCTCGACCGTGTCGGGATTTGCCCCTGCGGCGATGTCCGCATAAGGCAGTGCGGTCACGTCGAGTCCCAAAACGTAACTCTGCCACTTCGGGATGCCGTTGGCGCCGTTCTCCAACAAATCCGCCGCGATCTGCGCCGGCGTCCGACCGGCCGTCTCAATCACGAGGTCCGCAAGGTCCGCGAAGGTCACGTGGAGGGAGCCTTCGCCCGAAATCGCGCAAAGGCCCGCACTGACGGTAACGGTGTTTCCGTCGGCTCCTCTGCGATTGAGGAACTGGTGCGGGCGGGCGGATGATTTTCGCATGGTTCTCTCCGTTCGTTGTTGTGCCGCTATAGTCTAGCGGCGGTGTTCGTGTTTGGCAAGTCGAAGATCTTGAGCTTGAAGTATTTGAAGTCCCGAAATCCGAAGGCCTGCTTGATCAGCCACCGGACCTTTCCGTTGAAGCCCTCCATCGAGGCGTTGGTCGCGCCGTGGCTCCAATGCCCGAGGATGCCCTTGAGGTGCCGCTCGACCATGGCGCCGGCCGCGGCCATTTCCGGAATGCCGCTCGCCTTCGCCATCCCGAACCAGTGCCGCAGGGCGCACATCGCGTCGAAGGACGTCCCGGCCGTCCGGTAGATGCGCCGCAGCTCCTCCTTGAGCGCGTAGGCGTCCGAGAGCTCCTGGCTGGCCGCCCGCAGCGCCTCGAGCGCCTTGAGGCCCTTCGCGTCGAGATCCTCCCCGTTGCGCAGGATCGTGAAGCGGCGCTTCTTGACGGCCTTGGCCGCGCGCTCGTCCAGCGACCGCATCACGCGCCGGCGCACGTGGTCGAGCCTGTCGTTCACGGCCTTGATCAAATGGAACGGGTCGAAGACGATCGACGCCTTCGGCAGCGTCTTCTGCACCCACCCAAATAGGCGTGGGACATGTCCATGCAGACGTAGTCGATCCGGGCCCGCACCGTTCGGAGCCGCCACGCGAAGGCCTTCAACGCCGCCTCGCCCTTGCCGCGCGTCACGCTCAGCACCGCCCCTGTCTCCGCGTCGCGCACGATCGTGATGTACTTGCGGTTCGACTTGGCCGACGGGAACACGTACATCTCGTCGATGCACAGCGCCCGCACCGCCCTGAGCGGAACCCGGGCGTACTGGCGCCAGAGTGCCGTCTTCTCGATGTCCTTGACGGTCCGCCATGACACGCCCAGGAACCGGGCCAGCACCGAGATGCACATGTCCTTGCGCAGCGCCAGGACCATCCCTTCCAGCGCCCTCGTCACGCGCGCCTGCGGCGAGGGAAGGAAGGAGAAATGCTCGTGCGCCCTTGTTCCGCAACGCGGGCAAACGATGCGGTGGACCATCAGGACCAGATAGACGAACGCCTTGCCCATGCGGGCCCCCTGCACGATGCGCTCCCGGATCCGGTAGGCGTGGACGTCCTTCGCGCCGCAATGCGGGCACTCGAACCGGTCGCGTCGCAGGTGCACGACCAAGCACCTGGCCTTCGCCTCTTCTTCCGAAAGCGATGAGGCGGAGCGCTTCATCAGGGCGAAGACGGCGGCCTTCGCAAGCGCCTTCTGTTTCGTCACGGAAAAGCCGCGGATGCCCTGACAGAGCGGCAGCGGAAAAGTTTGCATGTTGTTCTCCGTTCTTCAATCGGGTTGGAAGAACGGAGAATACACGAGCATCCCCGCTTGAATCAATGATTTGTGCGCCCTTTTCCACGGCCATTCCAGACTATGCTTTCCCCTCAACTGCAGAAGAGCCCGAGCCGGACTTCCACGGAGAGGGGAAGACGGCCGCCGCGCTGCTCGACCGGATG
>CAMOHV010000030.1 GCA_946615275.1 uncultured Verrucomicrobiota bacterium
GGACGACGTCCTCGACGCCGCCCAGGCCGTGGAGGAGGACCGCATGATCCTGCCCATCCCCGAAGGCGTCGCATCGTCCATCCACATCAACGCATAGCAGCCAGGCATCTCATCATCGGAGAGCATGGAATGAACGACACCAACACTCGCGACTCCATCGCGATCGTCGAGGACGACCCGACGATACGCTGCATACTCGAGATGGCGCTCAAGGGCGCCGGATACGTGCATGTGCAGAGCGCCGCGCGCGGCGACGAAGGACTCGCCCTCGTGCGCCGCATGCGCCCCTCCCTCCTGCTGCTCGACCTCATGCTCCCCGGCCTCGACGGGCTCAGCATCTGCCGCAGCGTCCGCTCCGACCCCGACCTCGCCGACACCCGCATCCTCATGCTCACCGCCCGCTCCGAGAACGCCGACGTCGTGCGCGGACTCGAGCTCGGCGCCGACGACTACGTCACCAAGCCCTTTGACCGCGCCGTCCTACTCGCCCGCGTCCGGGCCGTCCTCCGCCGCGGCGACGCCGTAGCCGAAGGCCGCGCCTTCGACGGGCTCTCCCTCGACGAGAAGACCTTCATCGCCAAGCTCAACGGGCGCGAGATTCCCCTCACCCCCGCCGAGTTCCGCCTTCTAGCCCTGCTCGTCTCCCGCCCCGGCCGCGTCTATCCCCGCGCGCGCATACTAGACGCCATGCAGACAGACGCCGCAAAGGACACCGCCACCGAGCGCACCGTGGATGTCTTCATGGTCGGCCTCAGGAAGAAGCTCGGCACCTGGGCCGCCCACATCGAGACCATCCGCGGAGTGGGCTACCGCATAAGGCAATGACCAGCCGCGAGGGAAGGATCGCACAATGAACATCTCGCGCTCCGGCTTCGTCCCATGCATCACCGCCGCCGCCGCCCTCGCAGCGTTCGCCGTCGTGCTGGTCCGCGCGATATCGGCGTTCCACTCGTCCGTCGACGAATGGGCCGCGCGCGACCTCTCCGGTCAGACAGAGCTCGCCGCCAAGGTCATAGGCGAGCACTACGGCACCGGCGACATCGGCCGCATACGCGCCTTCGGAGAGGAGCACCGCGCCGAAGGCCTCCGCCTCACGCTCTTCGGCCGCACCGGGAAGCCCATCTACGACTCCCACGTCGCCGTCCTCGACAACCACTCGGACCGACCCGAGATCGACGCCGCCCGCCGCACCGGCCAGGGCACCGCACTCCGCCGCTCCGCCTCCACCGGCGAGAACACCCTCTACTGCGCGCGCGACGCCGGCGGCTTCATCGTGCGCCTCGCCATGCGCTACGACGGGCTCATCGAACCGGTCCGCCGCGCCCACACCGGCCTCCTCCTCGCCGGCTTCGCCGGCGCCTGCGGCCTCCTCTTCATCTTCCTCTTCACCGACCGCCTCGCCGCACGCGCCCGCGCCCTCGCGCGCGAACGCGACGAGAAGGCCCGCCGCCTCGCGGAGATGGAGCGCCGCGAGGCATTCCGCCGCGACTTCGTCGCCAACGTCACCCACGAGATCAAGACGCCCGTGACCGGGATCCTCGCAGCCGCCGACATGCTCTCCGACCCGTCCACACCTCCCGCCGACCGCCAGACGCTCCTCGACCTCCTCAAGCGCGAGTCGCACCGCCTCGACGCCCTCGCCCACGACGTCCTCGACCTCGCCCGCCTCGAGCATGAAAGCGCAGAGGACCGCCGGTCCTTCGCGCAGGCCGACCTCTCCGACATCCTCGAGTCCGTCCGCGCGCGCCTCCAGCCCCGCGCCGACGCCGCGAAAATGCGCATCGTCGTCCAGGCCCCCGCCGTCATGCCGTTCTTCTGCGACGCCGAACTCCTCGAGCACGCGCTCTCGAACCTCCTCGACAACGCGATCAAGTACAGCGGCTCCCCGGACGTCGTCCTCTCCGCCCGCGCAGACGGCGCGCGCGCCATACTCTCCGTGGAGGACCACGGCGCCGGCATCCCCGAGGAGCACCGCGCCCGCATCTTCGAGCGCTTCTACCGGGTGGACAAGGACCGCAGCCGCACATGCGGCGGCACCGGCCTCGGCCTAGCCATCGTCAAGCACATCGCCCGCCTCCACGGCGGCGAGGCCACACTCTCCACCCCCGCCTCGGGCGGCTGCCGGTTCGAGATATCCATCGCCGCCAATGCAAAGAGTTGATCCATCATTCTCCGCCAAGGCGCGCAACATGAGCGCCGTCGCCGCCCTGGCCATTATGATAATCCACGCCGGAAGCGGCGGCATGGGATCGTTCGCCGCGAAGATGATGCACCAGTTCTTCGCGTGGGGCGTGTGCACCTTCGCCGTCCCCTGGTTCTTCTTCGCGAGCGGATACTTCTTCGCCGGGCACCTCGACGAACCAGGCTGGTGGCGACGCGCCCTCGCCACGCGCCTCAAGTCGCTCGCCATCCCCTACCTTTTCTGGTGCGGACTCTTCATCTGCCTATCCACAGCGCTTGGCGCACTCACCGATCTCTACGCCGACCGGCCCATCCTCGCGGGGGCGTCGACTTCCCGCATCCTCATCAACGGCTTCGGGCTCAACCTGCGCGAACACCCTTCCCTCGTGCCGTTCTGGTACATACGCGCGCTGGCAATCATCGTGTGCCTCGCCCCTCCGCTCATGTGGGCGCTCCGCCGCTGGCGATGGGGCGTCCCCCTGGCGATCCTGCCCTTCTACGTCTATTGCTGCGGAATCAACAACTGCCACGCAATGCCGTGGTTCCTCTTCTACAGTCCATTCTCGCTTGCGGGATGGATATACTTCTCCATAGGCGCGTTGGCGCGCACGAAACGCCCCGCGATCGATCTCCAGCGCATCAACACTCTTGCGCTCTGGGCCGCCGCGATGACCGCGATATGCGCAGGGCGCCTCGCGCAATACTGGGGCCATCCCGAGATCGCCGGCGTCCTCTGGATCGCAGGCATCCCTCCGCTGCTGATCGGTGTGTGGCGGCTGATCCCCGCAACGCCTTGGCCCGCCTGGTTAGTCGCATCGGCATTCCCGGTGTACGCCATACACTACTTCATAGCCCACTTCCTCGAAAAGACTTTCCTTCCCCTCGCCCACCCTGCCTGGTGGGCCTACCCCGCGCGCGCGGCGATCATCGTATCCGCCTCGTTCGCGATCGCAAACCTGCTGCGCAGATTCATCCCCGAATCGCGCTTCATCTTCGGCGGACGCTGAAGTGCGCCGACCTCGGAAATCACCCGCCATGAACGACACATCCACCGCCCACAGCAGAATTCGCGGCAAAATCGCGTCCGTCAAGGCTTCGATGAAGGAGAGCCTTCGCGCCGCATGGCCGTTCCTGGCCCTCTTCGCCGCAGTCGCCTTCCTCGATCTGACCCTGCAGCGCGAAGTGCGGTCGCAGCTCGAGGAGCACCTCTCGCAGCCGTTCTTCTATTTCCTCGATGCCGCATGGGTCTCGCTCAAATGGGGCCTGCTCCTTGCCGCGCCGGCGCTTTTCCTCGGAAAGCGGTCAAGGCCGTTCTATCTTCTTCTGTGGCCATACCTTGCCGTAGTGGAGACCGTCGAGGCCGTGGCGCGCTGCGCATACGGCATGTCGCTCGACGGCGACTGGCTGATGATAGTCTACGCCAGCTCCCCCTCCGAGATGCGGGAGTTCTTCGGACAGTTCGGATGGGGCTCCATCGCGCTCACATGCATCGGACTCTCGCTCGCCCTGGTCGCGGGGCTGATGTTCCTGGGCCGCGTCCGCTATCCCGCCGCGTCCAAAGGCTCCATCTTCACCGGCATCTTGTTCTGCCTTCCCTTCGCGCTTTGCAATCTCCTCCTCACCAACCCCCTGTGCGCGGGGAACGAGCTGATGATCACATTCCTTCCGATCGACACAGTCCACAACCATGCGCTGTATTCCGACATCGTGCGCACCGCCCGCGAGCCGCGCCTGCCGCCCAGTTCGGCGAAGCCCGAAGACGTGGACGAGACGCTCGGCGTCTTCGTCATCGGAGAGTCCGCCACACGATCGCACTGGCATCTCTACGGCTACGGGCGCCCCACCACGCCGATCATGGACTCCATGAAGGACGATCTCGTCGTGTTCCGCGACGTCCGCGCGCTGCACGCCTCCACGGGCAAATCCCTCCGCGACATCTTCACCGAGGCCACGGAGGAGAATCCCCTCGAGACGCGTTCGACATTCGCCCAGCAATGCGCCGCGGCCGGATACCGCTGCGACTTCATCTCCGCCCAGTCGCGCTGGGGACGCTGGGAGGGAATCGAGACGATGATCTTCTCCGGATGTTCCACGAAGCTCTACCTCCGCGAACAGCCGGACGCCTCGCCCGACGTCCATGACGACGCCCTCATCCCCCTCGCCGTCAAATCCATGCACGCACCCTCTCCGCCCGGACGCATGGTGTTCCTGCATCTCATGGGGTCGCACGCCCCGCCTCTCTTCCGCTATCCGCTAAAGCGCACGATCTACCCTCGCCACGAAGACGACCTGCCCCCAGGCGTCGTCGAAAAGCGCGACGCCCTGCGCATGGATCTCTACGACAACACCATCGCATTCACCGACTTCGTCCTCGGCGAGCTGATCGACGCCCTCAAGCCGCTCAAGCGCCCGTCGTTCCTGCTCTATCTCTCCGACCACGGCGAAACGCCGGCGTCCAGACATTGGCGCGACGCCTCGTCGCCCGACCTAATGGAAGTGCCGCTCATCGTATGGTTCTCACCGGAATACCGCGCCCGCCATCCGGAAACAGCCGCCGCCATCACGTCATTGGCCGACAAGCCCATCCAGCTGGACAGGCTTCTGCACACACTTCGCATACTCGCCCTTCTCGACGACGCCCCGAAGCAGTAAGTTGCCACTGTCTTCAAACAGCGGCAAGCCCGCCGCCCGTGCCACGCACGGGAATATAAATTGGTGTAAGTCGAAGAACATTTCAACTTTTCAACTTATAGGCAAGACCCATCTTCGCGAGGTCGACGTCGCCGATGGTGACCGGCTTCGCGGCCTTCCAGCCGCCGCTCGTGAAGTCCGGGATGTCGACCGGCACGCCGCCCTTCTTGTCGCTCTCGGCGGAGCAGGGCACGATCGCGCTCCAGGAGGCGAGGTCGTACACGTCCATGTCGAGCGGCAGGCCGTTCTGCAGGCAGTACGCCCAGCGGAGGTCCATGATGAAGTCCATGCCGCCGTGCCCGCCCACCTTCTTGGCGATCGCCCCGACGCTCTTCCAGAGCGGATGCTTGTGCTCCTCGCGCGCCTTCTTGAAGGCGTCTGCGGAGAGCCAGTCCGCGTGCTGGCCTGGCGTCTTCGCGAGCGCAAGGCGCGGAGGATAGTCGTAGAAGCAGCCCTTCGTGCCCTGGATGAGGTTGATGCGGCTGTACGGGCGCGGGGTGGACTGGTCCACCTGCATCATGATGGTGCGGCCCTTCGCCGTCTTGATGATGGAGGTGTTCATGTCGCCCGTGAGCCACTGGAGCCTGTTCTGCCACTCCTCCGGCTTGTACTTCGCGGCGGCGAATTCGCCGTGCGCGGCGGAGAGCGAGGACATCGAGACAACACGCTCCATGCGGTCGCCGCGGTTCATGTCCATGTACATGCATATCGGCCCGAGCGCATGCGTCGGATACGTGTTGCCGTAGCGGTGCACCGTTCCGCCGTCGAAGAGCTTGCGGTTGCGGAAGTTGTTCTCGAGATGCCGCCACACGAGATTGTGGATGTAGCCGCCCTCGGCGTGCGTGAGCGTGCCGAGAAGCCCCTTGTGGACGAGGTTCCAGGCGAGCATCTCCATCTCGCCGTAGCAGCAGTTCTCGAGCATCATGCAGTGGCGGCGGACCTTCTCGCAGGTCGTCACGATCTCCCACGCCTCGTCGATCGTCTGCGCGCCGGGCACCTCCGTGAGGACGTGCTTGCCCGCGTTCAGGGCGTACACCTCCATCTGGGCGTGGAGCTGCGCGGGCGTTGCGATGTACACGAGGTCCACGCCGTCGTCGTCGCAAAGCCCCTTCCAGCTGTCCTCCTTGCCGGCGTACACCTTCATCGCGCCGGGCTTCTTGCTGTCCTGGAGCCACTTCTTCGCGGCGTCGGTCTGCTGCGGCCTCAGGTCGCACAATGCCGCCGTCTCTATGCCGGGCAGGAGCGAGACTCGCTTGACGGCGGCAGTGCCGCGCTCGCCAACACCTATGAAGCCCACTCTGATCTTCTTCATGGGCGGCACCTTGAAGTTGCACATCGTCCCGCCTCCGCCGCCGAAGGCCGGCTTGTCGAGCGCGCATCCGGCCACCGCGGCCGCGCCCAGCATCCACGCTGTGCCCTTGAGGAAATCACGTCTGTTCTGTTCCATGTTTTTTCTCCATGAGAGTTGTTGTGGGTTTGGTCTTCCCGCCGTCCAAGGCCATTCCTCGGAAACGGGAACGAGACTATGATATCATTTTCCACATCCGCTTTCAAGGCGCGACGCCGCCATGGCGTCAAGGATGCGCATGCGTGGCCCCATCGCCTTCTCCTTGCCGGCGAGGAGGTTGCCGAGGACGACGCCGGCGAAGTCGTGCTCCACATTCATCTCGTCCACCCCGATTCGCCGTCATCTGCGCAGAACTAGCTCGGCGCCGTTGCCGCCGAATTCCCCGAGCGCCACGGTGAATGTGCGCGCGGCCTCGTCCCACCTGCCCTCCGCCGGCTTGCCGTTGAGCTGCGCGGAGGCCGGCTTCGCGTCGAGATGGAAGGCCGCCGAGAACCTGCGGGAGACTGGCATGCCGGAGAACGAGCCCTTGCGCGGCGACACCTTGAAGACGACCGCGCCGCCCTTCTCCTCCACCGAGAGCGCCGTGGTGGAGAACTTGCCCCCGCGGTATCCGAGCGAGATGCCGTCGTCCTCGTAGAGCTCCGCCTTGCCGGGCGCGGACGGCCACACCTCGAATGCCACCTCACTGTTGAATCCGTTCTCCACATGCTGCTTCACGGGCCAGGTGGGGATGATCGCGCCGGCCTTCACGTACAGGGCTCCGCCCCATTCGGGCGTCTTCTCGACAGGCAGAAGAGCTGGGCCGGAAACCTTCGCGTCCGTGCGCCATTCATGCCACAGGCCAGGCGGCACCACCACGTTGTCCGCGAAGGCGGAGACGAGCAGATTGTCGCCAAGCATGTAGGTCGTCATCACGTCGTCGTACTTCGGCTCGTCGGGATAGGCCATCGCGAGGGCGCGCATCACCGGCCAGCCCGTGCGCGAGGCGTTCGCCGCCGCCGTGTAGAGGTACGGCAGGAGCCGGTAGCGGAGATGCGCGTACCTGCGGAACGTCTCAAGGTCCTTGGGGTCCTGGAGCCAGGGCTGGTTCCAGTAGTCCCAGTTGTTCTGCTGGCTCCACGTCTGGAGGAATCCGAAGTGGAGGGAGGCAACGTTGAATATCGACATGTCGCAGCTCTGGTTGGAGTGGCCGGAGATGGCGAGGTTGAGGAGCGACGCGAGCGGCTTGGGGCCGCCGCCGGTGTCGCCCGCCCACGTCGCGACGTACTGCTGTATGCCGGCGTAACCGCCCGCGGAATACACCATCGCGCGGCGGCCGGTGTACGCCTCGTAGCCGCGCGCCATCTGCTTGTCGTAGACGGCAGGGTAGAGGTTGTGCATCTCCTCGTCCGTGCGGCCGTTGGCCCAGATGCGCCGGGGGTGTTCGGCGACCTGGTTGCTGGCGTCGAGCTTGAAGCACTGCGCGCCCTGGTCCACGAACTTCTTCAGATGCTCGAACCACGGGAGCATGCCGTCGGGCACGGCGTCCTCCGGGCACTTGAGCTTGAGGTACATCTTATCCTTGTGGCAGGACGCCTTCTTGGCCGCCGCCGTCTTGTTCGTCGTGGAGCCGATGCGGTCGTCCTCCCACGTCTCGGTGACGTCGTCGGGCACCTCCAGCTGGCGGCCGCTGGCCTTGGCGAGCCCGGCCGCGCACTGCTCCTCGTAGCGGAAGAGGTCGTAGTCGCAGCAGAGCCAGAGGGAGAGCTTCATCCCGATGCGCTTCATCGCGCCGATCCACGTGTGCCCGCCGGCGGGGGCCCAGTACGGGAAGTAGAAGCGGTCGGTGTTCCACTCCTTGTACACGGTGAAGTCGTAGAACTTCTTCATCCAGCCAGGCTCGAGGCCGTAGACGTCGCACGGGAGGCCGCAGTCGCGGAACTTCATGCACTCGTTGATCACGTTGAACTGGTCTATGTGCTGGTTCGCGACGTACGTGAAGCCGTAGCCCCACACGGGAAGGAGCGCGGGACGCCCGCTGAGCCGCGTGTACGTGTCGAGGAGCGCGGGGTAGTCCCTACCCACGAACAGGTAGAAGTCGATCTCGCCCTGCGGCGCCTCGGCCACCATCGCGCACGGGTCCTTGGCGCCCACGTCCCAGAAGTGCCGCCACGTGGAGTTGAGGAGCACGCCCCATCCGCGGCGGCTCAGCGCCATAGGCATGGGGATGTAGCTTTTCACGTTCTTCACCCATATCTCGTAACGCTTGCCGCGCCGCATGATCTCGTCGCGGCTGCAGTCGCCGAGGCCGTATATGCGCTCGTCCTTCGCGATGGAGAACGCCACGGAGAATCCCTTGCCGACGGCGCGAGGCGCGATCGTGAGATCCGCCGCAGACACGCGGGACTTCAGATGCAGTCCCCCCTTCGCGGCGTCCACGGCCAGTTCCGCGGCGGCCGTCCTTATCGCGTCTCCCTCCCTTGTGAAGGACGTCTTCGGCCAGTCGGCCTTCAGTATCCCGTAGCGGTTCATGCCGGACTCCGTCCAGCAGTTCGTCCAGCTCTTCCGCACTCGGAAGAGGTTGTCGGCCAGGACGTCCACGCGCAGTTCGCTGGAGTCCGCGAGCTTCACCACGACGCTCCGGGCGTCGGGCGCCGGGGCCTTCCAGACCGGCGCGCCGGAGGCCGCGCACACCGCGAGAATCGACACAGAGACAATTATGCGTTTCATGATGGATGACATTTTATCAAATATACCCGCCATGTGGAACTGCAAATTTTGCAAATGAGGTGATTGCACCATGTGCGGGGATATGGTAAAATATCACACGTTCAACGCCGGTATAGCGTAGTGGTAGCGCAGCGGTTTTGTAAACCGCTGGTCGGGGGT
>CAMOHV010000031.1 GCA_946615275.1 uncultured Verrucomicrobiota bacterium
GGAAGTAGCAGCCGCCGGCGACGACGAAGGCGAAGAGCGTCGAGATGACGGTTCCGCGCCGTATCGCCCGCTCGTCGGTGATGGAATAGAACTTGCTCACCATCTGCGGGAGGCCCCATGTTCCGAGCGACGTGAGCACCACGACGCCCACGAGGCCGCGCGGATCGGGTCCGAAGAGCGAGGCGAAGCCGCCGTTCACCGCGGGGTCGGCGTCGGACGGGACGAGCGCGAGCTTGTGCACGGCGTCGACGAGGCCGCCCTTGAGGCTCAGCACCGCGACGATCACGGCCGTGATGCCGAAGAGCATGATCACGCCCTGGATAAAGTCGTTGATCGCCGTGGCCTTGTATCCGCCGAGGATCACGTAGACGGCGGTGAGCACCGCCATGGTCCAGGCGCAGTAGACGTACGGGACGCCGAAGCTCATCTCGAAGAGCTTCGAGATGCCCATGTAGACGCCGGCGGTGTAGGGGATCAGGAACACGAACGCGATTGTGGACGCGGCGACGCGCAGGCCCTCGGAGCCGTAGCGCGCGCCGAAGAAGTCCGGCATCGTGCGGCTCTGGACGTGCTGCGTCATGAGGCGGGTGCGCCTTGCGAGGACGAGCCACGCGAGCAGCGATCCTATTACGGCGTTACCGATGCCTATCCACGTGGAGGAAAGGCCGTATCTCCAGCCGAACTGTCCGGCATAGCCGACGAACACCACGGCCGAGAAGTAGCTTGTGCCGAATGCGAAGGCCGAGAGCCAGGGGCCTATGGCCCGTCCGCCCAGGACAAACCCGTCGACGGAGCGCGCGTGCTTGCGGCTGTAGAGACCCACGCCGACCATGACGGCGAGGAAGAACAAGGTTAGAGCTATTTTGACGAACATGGCTGCATATTATAGAATATTTGCGGCGCGTAGTCCATGCCAAAGTTGAACTCATGGTAATGCCGCCGCTGAAATGCACAATGCCGGACGAATCGCGGGAAAGTGACAGTCGTTCGTTTGCCGCACATGGCGGTGGGGAAATATGCTATAATATTACTTTTACGCCCTGGTGTGCAGGGCGTGGATGAACGAGGAGCTATGCAATGAAAACGAAGACAGCATGCCTTCTTTGCGCCGCAGGTGCGGCGCTGGCTGCGCTTGGATTGAACTTCCCACTTGGGACGTACGTATATTCCGGCAGCGTTCTCGACTACCGCCACGAGTTGATCAACTCCGACGCGGGCCTGACGATTCAGGCCGTGGCGACGAACGGAACGGTGCTGGCGTCGTCGCGCGTGTTCGACCCCGTGGCGACGCACGGCGCCAACTTCCTGCTGGAGGTGCCGGTCTCCTCCCAGGCGTCCTCGAAGAGCGCGGCGGTCGGCGACGAACTGAACTGCGTGGTGCTGTCCGACTCCGGCGCGACGAACGTCTCGCTGCGTCCGCTCCCGCGCGTAGCCGCGGCAAACGCGATCACGAACGTGAACGTGGTCAGCGCGCCGTCGACGGCGTTCACCACGTCGGACGGCGTCACTGTGCTTGTCGCGGACGACTATCTGGCCGGGATCGCGCCGTGGATGGGCATGTTCGGGAAGACGGTCTACGAACCTTCGGCAGACTGGGACGGCGACGGCGTCTCCAACTACGGCGAGTACAAGGCCGGGACGAATCCCTTCGACGCGTCGGACCGCCTTAGGATCACCGAGTTCAGGCGCGGCGGCGATGCGGCGCTCCTGAAGTTCGAGTACGCCGGCGGGCATCTCTACGCGCTCGACGCCAGGCCGTCGCTCACGGAGGGCGCGTGGAAGGGGGAGCCGTTCCGCGTCGGCTCCCCGGCGGCGGCGGGGCAGCCCACGTTCTTCATGCCCGGCAACGAGTACGAGGACATCGGCGAGGCGACGATCTACGTGGTGCCCGCGGCGTCCGAGCCCAGCATGTTCTACACGATCCGCGCAGAGTGATGCGGAAACACCGAGGAATCAGCAAATGAAAGTCCATCCATCAATGAAACTCCATCTTCTTGCGCTCGCCGCCGCCGTGCTCGCCGCGTCCGTGGCCATGGCCGGGCACGTTTCGGAGACGATGACGATCACCAACGGCTGGAACGCGGTGTATCTGGAGTCCACGCCGGACAACTCCGCGCCGGAGGATTTCTTCGCGGACATGCCTCAGGTCGCGCGCGTGGGCTGCTACGAGTCGAGCGTCTATGGCGCGACGGAGCAGATCAGCAGCGACGGCAGCACCATCGCCCAGAAGCCGGTGTCGTTCTACGTGTGGGTTCGCGGCGACGAGAGTCGTTCCACGCTCCATCGGATCATGGGCGGGCGCTGTTACCTGATCTACGCGACGGGCCCGGCGTCGAAGACGTTCTACGGAGTGCCGGCGTGCCCGAGGGTGTCGTGGCAGGCCGCGGAGGACGGTTTCGCGACGATCGCCGGCGTGTCGATCCCTGCCGGCGAGACGGTCCCCTCGGACGTGTACTTCCGCGAGGGGCCGATGTCGCCTGAGGCGATCAAGGCCCCGTATGAGCCGGGCGGACAGGATGCCGCCGCGCCGGAGTTCGCGAAGCTCATGTCGTTTCGCGGCACGCCTGCGCTCAAAGGCGGAAAAGTCTACGCGTTCGAGGGAAGTTCCGTGGCCGACTGGCCGGGCGTGGTGAAAGTCCTCACGACGACGATTTCCGGCGCGATCGCGTTCGGCGGCGGCGTCGCGCGCCAGTCGTTCTCCGTCGCCAACGCCGGGACGACGAACCGCACGATCCGCGTGGGCTACGGGCCGAGTGAGCTTGCGTCCGAGGAGAAGCCGCCGCTCATGGTGTACATCCCCCGCGTCGGCACGAACGAATACGGCTGGACCACCTTCGAGACGCACGACTTCGACCTCGCGCCCGGAGAGTCGCGCACGCTTGCCCTCGCCATCGACAAGTCCGGCTTCACGGCGGACAGGTCGTTCGCGGGGCTTGTCACGGTCTCCGACCTGAGCGGCACGAAGATGCGCGTGCGCGTGCCCGTCACCGCGGCGCTCGACGCGGACTCGCCCCGCTCCGCCGCCTTCCCGAAGGGCCTCTGGTACGGCAACATCGAGCTTACGCAGGTGGACCGTCTTTCGGACGGCGTGCCGGTGGAGGCCGGCGGCAAGATGAAGATGCAGGCGCTGCTGCTTGTGGACAACGCCGGCGCGGCGCACCTGATGCAGCGCGTCGCGGTTGGCACCGCGAAGGAGCCGGGCGAGGACGGCACGCGCGCCGTCAAGCTCTGGCCGGAGACGGCCGACGTCCCGGCGGAGTATTTGGCGCGGCGCATATCGACGATGTTCCCAGACGTCGCGCACCGCTCGCTCGACGCGACGAGCGGCAGCTTCGGCGGCATTCTGCAGTTCGACTGGACCGTCGCGGCGGATGCGCGCGACAATCCTTTCCGGCACGTCTGGCATCCGGACCATGCTGCGGGGTTCGCCGTCACGAACCGCCTGACGCTCTCGTGGCACAAGGAGAACGGCGAATCAACGTGGGAGTACAGCCCTGACGAGGTGACATACGGCATCGGCACGTGGACGCTCGGCGGGCTTTCGGGCACAGGCGAAGTGACCATGCGCGGCGTATTCGCGCTGAAGCGCATCATTGCGACATCAAACATAGAGGAGTGAATGAAATGAAAAGCACATTGCTAGGAGCCCTGCTGATCGCGGCCGCGGCCGCGGCCGACGCGGACATGGCGCTCGCGTACCACGGCAAGCTGGTGCCTGCGGGCGGCGGCGCGAAGATCAGCACCAAGGTGCCGATGACTGTCGAGTTCCGGCTCTACCGCAACGCGCAGCCGGGTGAGACGGCTCCGCTGTGGGGGCGCGCGATGCCCGTAAGGTTCGACGGCGCGGGCATGTTCTACGTAGAGCTCTCCGACGAGGCCGGCGTGGCCGTTCCGAACGCGGCGTACGAGCGGCTGGCGGACGCCGTGGCGGCGGCCGGCGGAGCGGACGCCTGGCTCTCCATCAAGCCGGTCGGTTACGGCGAGCTGCTGCCGCGCAAGAGAATCGGCGGCGTCCACCGCGCCGAGCGCGCGACCACGGCCCGAAGCGTCGAACGCCTCGAGGCGGGCCCTCTCGCGGCGGAGACATTATCCGCCGGCTCATGCGAGATCGGCGGCTCCCTGAACGTGACCGGGTCGTTCGTCGTGGGCGGGAAGATCGAGAACACGATCGACGCGACGAAGGACGTCGCCATCGGCTCCCCGTCCGGGACGGTGCTCTTCACCGGCACCTTCGACCAGTGGACGAACCTGAACATGGACTTCCGGGGTTCGACGCACATCGCGCCCGACCTCCTTTCGGGATTCAGGAAGAGCGACTACGGCGTCCTCTCCCTCCCCGTGCAGGCTGGCTCCTCCGTGGCCCTTCCGAGCGGGTGTGGCTCATTCATCATCCAGCAATTCCTGAAGGGCAACTACAATCCCTTCTTCTGATGGCGAAAGGCGACAGACATGAAAACGAAGAAGATACATCTGATTGCGCCGGCGCTGGCCGCCGCTTTGTCGGTAGGCGCGGCGGATTTCTCCATCGAAGGCCAGCTGTTCCTGTCCGACGCCTTGCAGACCTCCGTCGAGAAGACATGCAAGGTGAGCTTCTATGGCGCGGAGAACGCGTCCAGTCCGCTCTATGAGACGAATGGCGTGCGATTGGCGACGGACGCCAATGGCTATTTCGTCCTCGGCGCCTCGGCGCCGGACTCCGTTGAACTGCCAGACACGTTCTGGGTGGGCGTGAAGCCGGATGGACACGAGGAGCTTCAGCCGCGCTTCCGCGTGGCGCCGGTGCCGTTCGCGTTTGCGGCGGACGAGGCGCAGCTCATCTCAACGGATGAGGCGTTCGAGCTTGCGGGCGTTGCGACGATCGACCGCCTGGACGTCTCCGGGGACGTCGAGACGGAGGATCTGGTCGTGGCGACGAACAGCGTGGTCAAGACGAAGAACCTCAGCCTCGACTCCGCGAAGATCGAGTCGATCTCCATCCCCAACGGCGGGCTGATCGGCCTCTTCAACGCGAATGGCGCAACGCCGTCGTTCGACTACGACACGTTCTCGGCGGAAGTCCGGGCGAGCGTCGAAGCGAAAATCACTGATTCGGGCTCGATATTCTCGCACGACCAGTCCATTACGAAGAGCATGGATCTCTCGCACTCCTTCGACGGCGACGGCTTCCTGCTGATCGCGATCAAGGCCGATTCGAAGCAATGCCCGGCGTCCAGGCTTTCGGTCAAGATAGGCGGAACGACGATCTACGACCGGGCCGTCGGGACCGACAGGGGCGGAGTGGTGAAGCGGTTCATGAGCGTTCCGTACAGATCAGGAGAAGGGGTCGAGCTCAAGTTGACGGCCACCGGCGGCGGGGAGGTGCCTTTCCGCCGGCAGGATGACTACAAGTCCAACATCGGCGTGAAGCTGCAGCTGGTCAGGTTCGGGAGGAAATGAGAATGAAGGCGAGGTGCTCCATGATGAAGAGGGCAATGTCGATTGCGGCCTTGATGGCCGCTGCGTGCGCCATGGCGTTCGACGACGTGCAGGTGACGTACCGCGGGCGCGTCCGGGAGAACGGCGTCGTGCCCGCCGAGCAGACCGTTTCGATGGCTTTCCGCCTTTACGCGAAGGCGAAGGACGCCGCGCCGTCGTGGACGGCGGAGATGCCGCAAGTCCGCATCGGCGCGAACGGCTTCTTCCAGGTGGCGCTGCGCGGCGAGGGCCTTGCCGAGGCCATCGACGCGGGAAAGGCAAACTGGATAGGCGTGTCGATCGCGGGCGGCAAGGAGCAGTATCCGCGCCAGGCGCTCATGGCGAGCCCGTGCGCGTCCAAGGCCGCGACAGCGGAACGCCTGGCGGAGTCGCCGTCGGTCAAGACAGCCTCGGTTGCGCGCGTCAAGACGAAGACGTTCATGGTGTCCGAGCTTTCGGTGGGCGGGGCTGTGAAGAGCTCGTCGTCGGCCGCCGCGTCCGTCGACGTGAAGCTCACGAAGCCGTGGTGGACGCTTCCCGTCAAGGGGAACGTCCGCTTCTTCAGCGGCGCCAGCCCCATCGACATCGGCATCCGGACGGTATCCGGCGATGGTTGCTCCTTCGGCAAGACCGATTGCAACTGCGTCGCGCTTTTCACTTCCGTGAACTCCGACGTGATGCCGGGCATGTCGCTCTTCTTCAAGAAAGACGAGACGATACGGCTCTCGTCCGCCGTCGGGCTCGACAGCGGAACGGTGGTCCGCTGCTTCATCTACAAGATCGGTGTGGAGTGAGAGGAGGATTGCACATGAAGAATGCCTTTCGAAGGATAGCAGTGTGTGCGGCAGTGGCGGCGGCGGCAGGCGCGAATCTGCCGGCCTGGGCCGATTCGACGTGGGAGCTCGTGTCGCTGGCGCCGTTCCCGATAAACTACAACTCGTCGACATGGCAGGTGGAGAGCCTCGAATCGCTCTATCAAACCGGCGGCGGATTCGCCGCGGAGGGGCGCGAGGCCGATCAGCCCGCGGCCACGGAGCCGACGCAGGGCGCGGCGGCCTTCCGCCTGGAGCACGCGTCGTGGGGCTTCGGCATCTCGGAGTTCCGATCCGACTTCAACCTCGGCGACTACTGCACCGATTTCCCCGACGGCGAGATCGACTGGGGCGCGACGAGGGCTGCCATCACCAACTCCGCCGCCTACAAGGACGGCTACCTCTTCTACGTCGATTCCGCCACGAACGACGAAGGCCGCGTGCTCTTCACCCGCGGCGGCGAAGTGTCCGTTCCGTGGAAGCTCGCGGGCGGCGCGGACGCGACGCAGACGTACATCGTGGGGCAGACGACGATGGCGCGGCCCTATCGCATCTTCTGGACCGAATACCCGTTCAACGGGCCGAAGATCGACCTCTCGGCGCATCCGCACGTGCGGCTCCTGGGAGACCCCGCGATCGTGAATCCGCTCTACGAGGCGACGGTGACGAGCGCGCAGACGGGCATCTCCAACCTTGTGCGCGGAGTCGTGTTCGACTCGTCCGCGAACGTGCTGAGGTGCTACTGCCGCGTCATCAACGAGGCGACGCGCGAGTACGACGGCCCGGAGGGGCAGTTCGTCCTCGCCTACTACGACAGCGGCACGAAGGACAATCTCGTCAAGACGATCGTCGTCGAGGCGTGCAACCCGGACGTCACGACCATCAAGGCGAGCGTCGGCGACGAGCTGCGGCCTACGGGCGGCGGCTACGACATCGAGGGGCTGGAGTCCCAGATATCGCGGGGCGCCAAGGCGGTGACGGGAGACAACGCCTCCCCCTACGTCTACAAGCACTCCGGAAAGACCAACTGGAGCCCCAAGCACAACTCTGTGTTCGCCATCTCGCCCACGGACGCCACGACGACGAAGACGGGCGAATCCGCGCCTTGGCGCGCGGACATCTACTGGATGTCGCCCGACCCGCTTGACGTCCTCTGGCCGTTCGAGGAGGACTGGTACGAGATCTCCTGGCCAGAGTCCGCGCCCGTGTTCATCGTCTCGGGCGACAGGGCCAACGCCGGGATGCCGGTCATCGCGCCCACGAACTACACTACCACCGTCTGCGACTACCAGTCGCCCGCGAACATCGCCACGGCGAGCAACGACGGATGCGTTTACGCGAAGGATCCCGGATGGTTCACGCTCAAGGTCCTGGCGGACGACGACATCTGGTTCGTGCCGTTCAGGTCCGTGCTGCGCACCGACCCCGCATACGCGCTCACGAACGCCGCGGTCTGGACGGTCGGGCAGGAGATACGGCCCCTCGGCGGCGCGGCCGCCGCGAACACCGCGGACGCGGCCGTGGAGGTGGCGGGGCATCTTCCAGGATACATCTACGCCTCCGCAAGCAGCGGCAACTGGAATCCGCGCCTCTACCACGAGCCGAAGCAGGATTCTGCTACGGACGGCCTAAATGCCGGCGACGAGGGCAGGGATCCGTTCGAAGATCTCGAGTCGGCCATTTATCCCGTCAACGTCGCATCCAATCCGATCGAGGTGTGGTGGCAGGGCACGGTGGAGAGGTTCGGCATGTCGATGCCGATCAGGTTCCCGTGCGTCGTCCAGCGCTACGCCGTCGAATGGCCGCGCGAGAAGGACGTGCAGAACATCGTGATCGCCTCGCAGCGCGGGTCGGACGGCCAGATGTCCGGGGCCTCCGAGGCCGCGATCTACCTGAACGCCGCCACCGACCGGGCGATGCCGACAAGCTTGGAGGGGATCAGTCCAGGCCTTGGCAGCGGGCTCACGCTGGGCTTCTGGGTGAATCCGTCGCCCAGCGGCGCCGGATCGCCGGAGACGGCGGAAGGGCTTCTCGTCACATTGTGCACCGAGGTCGGCGGCAAGGCGCTGTCGTTCCGCCTCTGCAAGTCGAACGGGAAGCATGCCGTCGCGCTTTCCACGACTGCCGACGCGGGGGCGAACTGGGCGGACGAGGCGTCCGCCGAGATCCCCTCCGACGAATGGACGTTCGTCTCGCTCGTCCTAGACCCGACTGCGGGCGCGTCGCGCGCCGCGCGGTTCTGCGTCGATGCGAAGGAGGTCTGGACGGGCACGGTCTCGCTTGACGTCCTCTTTGGCGATTTCACGTTCTACATCGGCGCGTGGCGTCACTTGCTGGGCGGCGACGGCGTCCTCTCCGCGACGGGAGTCGCGCTCGACAGCCTCACCGTCTGGTCTCTTCCGCTCACCGTTGAGCAGCTCGCCGAGACGTGGCAGAAGATGGACGGCGCATCGGCGTTCGACATCGCGCGCCAGCTTCACTATTCGTTTGACGGGACCGGCGACCTCGATCCGTTGACGGGCTATCCGATGCGCTTCGCGTTCGACACCATCGGCTGCAGGCGCATGCTTACGATCGGGCCGCTCAAGCTGTCGCCGGGCGCACCGCACCTGTACAGCGGACGGATCGCGGCCGGCGGACAGGTCGCGCCGGAAATCTATTGGGAGAACGACCCCAACGCCGTCGGCTTCAACCCGAACGACGAGCATG
>CAMOHV010000032.1 GCA_946615275.1 uncultured Verrucomicrobiota bacterium
CGGGTGGCTTGAGCCGTACCTGCCACGAAAAAGGGGTTTATGAATTACCTCATGATGAAACTGTTGAATATTCTGGCGATGTCCGCCTTGGCCGTGCAGGCTGCGGATACCTATACATGGCGGACCACCTCCATGGAGGCCAACACGCCCGCCACGGCGTATGACTGGAACGACGAAAGCAACTGGGACCCCACGGGCGTGCCGGCCGCGCACGACAACGTCGTCTTCCCGATTCCGCCGAACGTCTACTACGTGCGCCTTCCGGATGAAGGCGTGGTGGTCGGCAAGCTTTCCAACAAGACCGGGAACAACCACTACATGTGCCTCGTGGGCGGGCGCATCGCATACGGCACGGCGGACGGCACGCGCGGCGAATTCAGCTACGGCGGAGGCTGGGCGTTCACGGACGTAGAGGCCGGGACCCCAACCGACGCCACGATGCCCTACATCTCAGGCATAAACCTCGCCGGCCGGGCCGTCGCCACCTATCAGAACTTCACGCCAGCCTCCGGCTACATCGCCCATCGCCTAGACAAGTTCGCCAGCTCTTCCAACCCTCTCCGCACCGACGACATCGTGATCGCAGGCTCGCGCCAGCACAACCCCGGAAGCGGAAGCGTCCAGGTCTTCGCCCCGCAGGGCTCGGACGCCTGCACGGGCGAGTGGACGCTGACGGAAGGCTCCCCGTACGCGACGCGCGTCTCCTCCACGGCGCACGCCCTCTCCGCCGGCACGGTAGTCTCCTGCGACGGCGCCCTCCCCCCCGGCACGTTCCTCAAGCGCATATTCTCGAACAGCCTCATCGAGCTCAGCGAGCCAGCGACGGAAGGCGGCGCGAAGACGCTCTCCTTCGCCGCCTTCACGCCCGAAGCGCGCATAAACGTGAACACGTTCTCGCGCATAGGCGAGGGCGCCACCGACTTCGCCCTCTTCAAGTACCGCCCGCAGGACACCCTGGTGTACGAGATGACGAACTACTACGGCTACGCAGGGCAGACTTCCTACATCGGCCTCTACCCCTCGCAGACGGAGAAGGGCTGGCATCCCGGAAAGCACGTCTTCCACAACATGGACGACCGCGGCGCCGAGATTCGTCTCCTGAACTCCGACGTCGAGCTCGCCGGCAGGACGGACGGCACGGCCACCGTCTTCGGCGACAAGGTGAACGTCAAGGTCTGGACCAACTGCACGGCCTCGATCACCGTGACGAACAACGTCAAGGCGGAGATCAGGACGCTCGCCGCGCTTGCCGGAACGTTCGTGAAGAAGGGCGGCGGCTCGCTCGCCGTCTGCCTGGCCGACGTGAAGAGCGCGGGCGGGGTGTCCGTGGAGGGCGGCACGCTGGCCCTCACGGCGAAGGCTTCCCTTGGCGGCGCCGCGCCGGAGATGGGCGCACTCTCGATAGCCGCGGGCGCAGTCATGCAGATCCCGTCGAACGGACTGTCGGTCGCGTCCCTCTCGGTCGGGCCGGGCGCGGTCGTGCGCGGGCCGGGCGTCCTTTCCGTGCGCGGCATGACGGACAAGCCGGCCGGTCTCGTCCTAGAGGGCGGCGCGTCGCTCGCATGCTCTGTGGGCGAGCCGGAGGCCGTGATCGACAGTCTGCCGGAGGGCGAGGTGGTGGGCCACCCGATGTTCTGGCTTGACGCCTCGAAACCGAACACGCTGGAATACACCACCGATGAGAACGGCACCAACTACGTCACGCGCTGGAACGACTGCCGCGAAGGCGAGCCGATGTTCTGCACGAACGTGGTCCGGAGGCCGGTGTTCGTGAACGGCGAGGCCATGACGAACAAGTACGTCCATCTGCGGCGCGTGATGACGTATTGGCTCACGAACACCGAGTCGCTCGTGTGGAGCGTCCCGGTGGGCGGCATCAAGGCGGTGTTCCTCGTCCAGGACCCGCGCGACGGCGGCGGCGAGATCCTCGGCCATACGTCGCGCCTTTACCACGGCCAGTACTACGGCACGCAGGGCGGCCCCTACTACCGCGGCGCGTCGAGCGACATCGGAAGGTCGCTCATCTCGCCGAACTACGCCACGCATAGCGTCAAGTTCGGGCGCTTCTACCTGAACGGCAGGGAGGTGTGCGGATATGCGGACAAGTACCTCGGCCCCTATTCGCAGCTCATCGAGCACCATGTGAACACGAACGAGTACTCCTGCGCCGCCAATGGGCGATACGACCTGTGGATCGACGCATTCGGCATGGGATATCTCGACGGCAGCACGTACGCCAACGGCTGCAACGGATGCATGCGCATACACGAATACATAATATACACGAACAGCCTCACGCACGCGGAGCGCACGAAGGTGGCGCAGTACCTCTCGCGCAAGTGGCTCGGCAAGGACGTCGCGTGGACGGTGACGGAGACGAACGCCGCGTCGCACGTCGACGCGGTGGCGGCCGACGGCAGGGCGATCGACGTGGCCGCCGGCAGCTCCTACGCCGCCATGGCCCTCGCCGGAGACGGCGAGCTCGTGAAGACGGGAGGAGGCTCCCTCTACGTCGGAAACGTCACGAACGCCCGCGTGACGGTGAAGGGCGGCGAGCTCGTGGTGCGCTCGCTCGCCGCCACCAACACCTTCGTCCCCGACGGCGCGTGGGTGCACGTCGACGCGTCCGACCCGGCGTCCGCCGAGACGTACGTCCAGGACGGCGTCGCGTACGTCTCCAAGTGGCGCAACCTCGCGGGCGACGGCGGGTACTACAACAAGTACGCGGTGAACAACGACCACCACGACGCCTTCTACAGGGCCGACGCGATGAATGGTCTCCCGCTCGTCGACATGGGGCCGCTGCGCTGGAGCGGAAACACCGCCCCGGCAATGCGCGACATGAAGTACACGAAGGCGGACGGCGCGCGATACAGCAAGCTGGACAAAGCTCCATGGGTGACGTCTCCCGCGCTCCACACGCTCTTCTTCGTGGCCGACACGTCGCAGGGCGGCAACTCCCTCATCGGCGGCGACAACAACGGCTATCCGGACGTGGGCTTCCCGCATTCGCCTTCTCCGGACTTCTCCACGCCCATCATCCATGCGGCCGGCCACACCTGGGGATACACCGCCTTCTCGAACGAATTCAACAGCGGCGTTTCCGTGTTCCGCACGAACGGAGTCCCCGTGAACGCGAACGCCACGCCGTTCTCCGGCGGACAGGACGTGTTCGCCGCCAGGACGTCGCGCGCGGCGCGCGGCGACGCGCTTGGCGTCTACGGCTACGAGGGCGCCGTCAACGGCATCGCCTACGGCGAGGTGCTTCTCTACGAAGACAAGCTGGACACGGACCGGTTCGAGGCCGTGGAGGCGTATCTCCGCACGAAGTGGCGCGGAGAGGACGTCCCGGGATTCGCCGCCGCGCGCATGGACTCGCTCATACTCGAGAACGGCGCCAGCGTGCGGATGTGCGGCTACGGCTATTCGAAGGCCAATCCCGCTGGCACGCTCACCGTGGGCGCGCTCGGCGGCAGCGGCGAGGTGCATGGCGAGGTGGCCGTCGCCCCGGGCGGCAGCCTCGTGGCCGTGGTAGATGGGGACGGCGCCGTGGCGTCGCTTTCCGTGATCGGCGCGCTTGACCTCTCGCGCGGCGGCACGGTGGTGTTCGCGGGCGAGACGGCGAAGCTCGCGACCGGCCTGCATCCTCTCGTCTCCGCAACGTCGGTCTCCTGGGGCGGAGCGTGGACGTGCGTTTCGCCCGTCTCGACGCGCACGGCGGCGCTGCGCCTTTCCGGGAGCACGCTCTACCTCAACGTGAACGCCCGCGGCAGCGTGATAATAATGCGTTAGTGTTTCCACACGCAGGCTAAAAATGACATAATATGGTCCGCTTCTGTTTTCGCCCTGATGGCGGGGCGGGATTGTCTCACTGAAAGGAAAAACATGAAAAAGACATTGCCGTGCGCCACGGCGGACGACGTCCTTTCCGCCGCAGAGATCGGCAGAAGGCTTGCCATGGGCGGGCATTCCCCGTCTTAAAGGGCCGGCCGGCTCTCAAGACGATTGCGGACCAAGGGCGGAAGCCGATTTTCCCCCTTGCGCATCGGGAGCGGATTTGGCATAATAAAGACATGTTTGTTCCCTCGGCCGCACAGACGGCGCGGAAGTGGGACGGGCAAACGTTCCACGAACGAGACCATAGGACGATGCACAAGGAAGCTCCAATGAAGAAAGAAGCAATCGCAGCAGCAACCATGGCGGCCGCGCTGGGGGCGTGGACGCTCTTCGCGGCGGTGGACGCCAGATGGATAGGCGGCGCGTCGGGGAACTGGACCGACGGCGCGAACTGGTCCGGCGGGACATACCCCAACGGCAAGGACTGCGTGGCGAGGATAGAGGTCTCGACGGCGACGGCCATATCGCTTTCGTCGGACATAGACCTCGCGGAGCTGCACGTTTCGGGCGCGGACGTGTCGGTAAGCGGCGGCCGCTTCATACTGAACACGTCCGCCGCGTCCAAGGAGGGCATAGTGGACGTGGCGCAGGGCGCGGTCCTCAGCTCCGCCGCAAGCTTCCTCAGCCGGGACAACCTCGCCCAGTCGTTCGTGAAGACCGGCGGCGGCGAGCTCAAGGTGACGAAGAACGGCATCGGCACCGGCGGCACGTTCGACGGAGTGGACGTGCGCGGCGGCACGCTCCGCCTCGCGTGGAACGACCATACCGACGGATTCCAGCCGAACGCCCGCGTCCACATAGCCTCAAACGCCGCGATCGTCGCGGCCTGCATGAACTGCATCGCGAACGACGTGGTGATCGACATCGACGAGGGCGGCGTCTTCAACCAGGGCGGCAAGGGCGACCTCATCGGCGGATTCACCGGCAGGGGCCTCGCGACGAACCTCTACTGCAACCTCTCGCTCGGCGGCGGCCCGCACCGCTTCGACGGCGTCCTCGCGGGCACGGTCATGATAAAGGCGTCGGCGACCGGGCTCGGCGTGGACACGCCGGACCACACGCGCTTCATTCTCGGCAATCGGAGCGTGGCCGCGAACGCGAACATATACTACGACTATGCCGACAACGCCGGGCGCGGGCTGTGCCCGCTCATGTTCGCCGCCGGCGCCGGCGGCGTGTTCGACATAAAGGGCATGGCCTGCCTGCGCGAAACCCCGCTCGTCCTTGAGGACGTGGACGGAAACCCTGTCACGGTGCGCATTCAATCCAACATGGACACCTACCCCATTACCGGCAAGGGGTCATACGTCAAGGTCAACACCACCACCTACACGATCACGAACGATCTCCTTTCCATCAACGGGAGGCTTTCCACGATCTCGCCTGAAAGCGGCGGCAACACCATCTACATCGGTGCCAACAACCCCGCGCGCGACGCGGTGGTCACGTCCCTGGAGGGCATAGACGTGCCGGAGCGCGCGGTTCTGATCTACCGCAACGCCACGAACGAGGACTGGGGCGCGACGGAGATCGCAGGCAAGGGGAATCTCCACATCTACACGACGAATTCGTGGACCGCTCCCCTGTCCGTCGCCGGCGACATCTGGTGGGGCACCAGCGTGGGCGACGGCTCCACGCTCACCATCTCCGGCGGGCGCACGACGGCGTGGCTCAACATGAACGACGTCACGAACGTGACCCTGCGCATCACCGGCGGCGACCACGACTTCCGCGGCCGCACCAGGGCCTCGCGCAACAGGAGGTTCGAGCAGACGGGCGGCGTGGCGCGCTTCAACCCCATAAGCTCCTACGACTACGAGTACACCGACAACGAGATATACTACACCATCACCGGCGGCGAGTTCCACTCCACCACCACCAACGACTACTGCCGCGGCCTCGGCATGGACATCGGCGGCGACGCGAAGGTGTACTTCCACAACTCCAAATACGGCGGGCACCGCATCTCCTCCGACGGCGAAAGCCACTCGATGATCCTGCGCGACGACGCCCTCCTCGAGGCCGACGTGATCGACTTCGCCTCCGGCGGCAAGACGGCGGGCTATCATGCGGACTTCGGCCTTCTCGGCGGGCTTCTTCGCGTGAAGGACCGCTTCGGCATGCTTAACACCGGCGACGCCGACTACTCCAACTATCCGCACTTCACCGGACGTTTCTTCTTCGGCGGCGGCTGGGTGGAGACCACAAAGGCGACCGACTGGATACTCAGCCCATGCTACACCGCAGGCTCGTGCACGACGGGCTTCGTGGGGGCCGCCGGCGTGAAATGGCGCACGAAGCATCCCAAGATGACGGACATGGCGTACTTCAAGGCGCCGCTCGTATCTGGCGTCCCGGCGGGCGAGACGGACGGCGGCCTTCTCAAGACCGGGCGCGGCACTCTCGCGACGTATTGCGACTCCTCCTACAACGGCCCCACGCGCGTATCGGGCGGATGCCTTAGGAACGGCTACAACGCCGCGTCGGGCGCGGCCTCGACGCCTTTCGGCACGGGCGGCGTCGAGGTCGAGAGCGCAGTGCTCGCCCTGTGTGGGACGTCCACCGGGCAGACTCTTGCATCCGCCGAAGGGGCCAGGCTTTCGTATGGCGGCGGATCGGCGCTCACGTTCTGGGGAAGTTCCGGCGCGGCGGTCACGATCGGCCCGGCCGGCGCGGCGCAGGGCGCGGCGCTCGCGCGAAAGGGCCGCGGCGTCCTCTTCCTCGCCAGCAGGGAGCTCGCGTCCCCCGCCCTTGGCACCTCGCACAGGGTTTTCGTGAACGGCGGAATGCCGGCGGACGTCAGCACGGGCCTCGTCGCGGCGCCGGTCTTCGGCGCGCTTTCGGAGGGGGCGGCCGGATGGTGGTACGTCCAGCCGCTCGTATATGACGCGGATGCCGGCTTCAAGGTGGCGCCCTATGTGGAAGGTCTGGGCGGCGGGGCCGGCGCGGTGGCGCGCATTTCGTCCGCAGCCGTCACTCTTGAGGAGAATGCCCACGTCGGCGCGCTCGACCTTCGCTACAAGGACGGCAACAAGGCCGCGGGCGGGCTCACGATCGCGAACGGCGCCACGCTCACCGTTGGCAACGGCGCGGGCACGCTTGCGCCGATATTCTTCAACAACCATTTTGTCTCCAGCGCCACTCCGTCCCAGACGCTTCAGGGCGGCACGGTCGATTTCGGGGCGGCCGAGGGCGTTCTCCTCTTCAACCTGAACTGCTATTACGGCTGGTGGCGTCCGGCGCAGATATCGTCGGCGCTTGCGGGCACGGGCGGCGTCACCTTCGCCGGCATCGCGGAGACGGTGAACTACCGCTGCGAGGTGGAGATCTCCGGCGCGAACACGTACACCGGCGGAACATGGATCGACAATGTGCAGGTGAAGCCCATGAAGGACGGAGTGTTCTCCTCGGGCGCGATCACGATAGCCGGCGGCGACGCCTCGGGCGGCGGCATCTGGGTGTGCCCTGATTCCACCATGACGAAGATCGACAACGACATCGTCGCCTCCGGCGTTGGCCGCTACGGCCAGACGATCGGCGCCGTCTCCGACTTCCAGGAGCCCGACTACGGCGCGATCCGCACCGACAGGACTCTGGCCATAAACGGATCCGTCACGCTCGCCGGCGACGCGCTTTTCCGCACGATGGGCGCCGCGAACGTCGCCACGTATGCCGGCGGCGTCTACGGCGAAGGCGACCTCACGGTCGTCGGCGACGGCACGACGAAGTTCACGCGCGCGAATGCGTACAGGGGGCGCACGATCGTCGAGGGCGTCCTGGAGATTGCCGAGGGCGGCACGTTGGGCGACGGCGCGGTGGAGGTGGCGGAAGGGGGGACGCTCCGCTTCTCCAACACGTCCGCCGTCGTGGTGACGAACGACGTCTCCGGCGTGGGCAGGATCGTGCTGGCCGGCGCCCAGGTCAGCTTCACCGGCAGCCTCTCCTTCTCCGGGGAGGTGGTGCGGAACGGGTCCGCCGCCACGGGCGACGATCTGGTGAAGGACGGCGGCGACACGCTTGTCGTCGCGCAGAAGCAGACGTATTCCGGCGCGACGCGCGTCCTTGGCGGCACGCTCGCCCTCGGCAGGGCCGCCTCCGCCTCCGCGCCGTTCGCAGCCGATCTCATCGTGCGCCTCGACGCGACCGACCGCGACTCGTTCACCTTCGCCACGGAGAACTCCCCCACTAACGTGTCCGCATGGGCCGACGCCGACGGACGGGCCTTCACCTACTCGAACTCCACCGCCGGGGAACAGCCATTCCTGCGCGAGAAGGCAATCAACGGCATGGACGCCGTCTTCTTCCACGGCCTCAGAAGCCGCCTCGTGGCGAACGCCGCGATGACGCCCAGGGCCGTCTTCGCCGTGACGCAGATGTCCAGCACCCCCCACCCCGTGAACTGGACGTGCGCAGGCCTATTCGGAAAGGCGGAGGCCGACAACGGAATCCGCTGCCAGGACGCCAACTACTGGCAGGAGGACAACTGGAACAAGTTCGGGACGGTGCGCCAGAACGGCACTGCCGCGCGCAAATGGGAATACGACCGCCCGTACGTGGATTCCTTCGCCATGCCAGGCGTTGAGCTGCCCGCAATGACCACGGCGGTGGGCGACTATTGGCATAGCTCGGCGCACAGGCGATGCATCCGCGGCGACGTGGGCGAGCTTCTCGTGTACGGGCGCCGTCTAGGCAAGGACGAGGTGTTCGCGGTAGAGGCGTATCTCGCGAAGAAGTGGGGCATAGAGATCGCCGACGAGTGGACCGTGGCGCAGGATGAGGTTCTGCCCGCAGGGACGGACGTGTTCGTGGACGACGGGGCCGTTCTCGACTTCTGCGGCGCCACGCAGACCGTCCATGCGGTCTCCGGCGCAGGCCTCGTCACGAACTCAGCTCCGACGCGCGCGCTTCTGCGCGTCACGTCCGACACTGCGATGACATGGGACTTCGGCGGCGAGTTCGCGCTCTACGTTGCGGACGGCGCGACGCTTGATCTCTGCGGCAGGACGGTCGCGGTGGCCGAGGTCGGTGGATCGGGGCGCATCGTGAACGGCACGCTCGTAGTGGCGGGCGA
>CAMOHV010000033.1 GCA_946615275.1 uncultured Verrucomicrobiota bacterium
CGAGCACGCGAAGACGAATATCATCCCGTATCCGAACGGCGCGAACGGCGCCGCGATGAAGCTGCTGAAGAACGCGCCCGAATCCGCCGCCGCCTCGCCCATCGGCACCGCCCCGGCGAAGGCCATCTGCGCGTACGCCACGAGATACTTGAGCACCCATCCGCCGATCACGCAGTAGTATGGCGTTATCAGGAGCGGTATGAGCGTCCCCAGGAACCCCACGAACCCCCATCGCCTGTGGAGGCGCGCGTAGGCTGTGAGCTGGGACTGGGCCGTCATGCGGCCTATGGCGATCTCCGTGACCATCAGGGTGAAGCCGAGCGTCACCACCAGGCAGAGGTACACGAGGATGAACGTGCCGCCGCCGTACTGCGCCGCCAGATATGGGAAGCGCCAGAGGTTGCCGAGCCCTATCGCGGAGGCGGCCGCCGCGAGGACGAAGGCTATCTGGCCGGACCATGTTGCTCTTTTCATCAGAAGTCGTAGTATGCGGTGAACTGGAATCGGTCGTCGTCCGCGTCGCCCTCGTAGTAGTACTTTGTCTGGAGGCGGGCGTACTCGAACGCGAAGTGGAGGTTGTCGTTGAACTTGTAGAAGATGTCGGCGTAGGCGCGCGCGTTGTAGATGCGGTCGGCGGCGTCCTTGGCCTCGGAGTCGGTAGGATCGTCGAAGCCGTAGCCAACGGCGAACGCCCACTTGTCGCTGAGCTCGTACTTGAGGTCCACGAATCCGCCGATGGTGGAGACCTCGCGGCCCTTGCGGGCGAGGCCGTAGGTGGCTATGGTCTGGCCGATGCCGGCCTGAACGCCGCCGAGGTTCTCGCCTGCGAAGATCTGGCCGGTGAGCTTGAACTTGTCGAGGAACGGCAGGGCGCCGGCGAGCATCACCATGTCGGAGTCGTACTCGTCGGAGCCCATGTCCGGGCCCGAGCGGTACTTGTCGCGGCCGTACATGCCGGCGAGTCCGACGAGCCAGCGGCGGTCGGAGTCCTCCCAGAACGCCTTGTGGTCGTACACGACCGCGCCCTCGAAGAGGGCCCAGGCCGAGGCCGAGTTGTCGGCGTTGTCGTCCCCGTCGCGGTCCCCGCCCATGCCGTTACCGTTCTTCACGAGGCCGGCGCGGATCTCGAGCGAGCTGTCGTCCCACTTCCAGCGCTTCGTCACGCGCACCTGCGGGCTACGGCGGTAGGGATGGCCGGTCTGCTCCATCCAGGCGCCGTCGATCTCGCTTGGCGAGACCATCTTCCAGAGGTGCCATGTCTGGCCGAAGAGGATGTTCCAGCCCTTCTCCTCGTTGTCCATCGCGAAGTAGAGGTGGCGGAAGTGGAAGCCGGGATGGTTGGCGTCGCCGTTGGCGAGGTCGAACTCGAACTTGCCGTTGAACTTCCACCCCTCGTACTCCTCGGGCGTCCCGAAGTTGAAGCCGATGATGGAGTCGTTCATGCTGAACACCGTCTGGTGGTCGCCGTTGTGGCCGCCGTTCCTGCGGGGGCGCACCCAGTCGGTGTAGATGTCCGAGTCCGTCTTGTGGGTGTTGTGGACAGCCTCGAACGCGAGCCAGCCGTACGGCGTGACCTTGAGCCCGCCGTCGGAGAGCGGCTGGAAGATGCCGGCCGTGGCGTCCGCGAGATGGAACTTCGAACCGTCGGCGAGGGTCCAGATGCGCCCGGTCTCGTTCGTCTTCGTGCCTTCGTCCGGCACGACCGCGCGCTCCCCGCATCCCTGGGCGACCTTCCGCTCTGTCTCGGCAGCGATGGCCGAGAGCCTTTTGTTCTGGCTTTCCAGCTCGGCGATGCGCGCCGCCTGTGCCTTGTTCTCGGCCTCTAGGGCGTTTAGGCGCTTTATGATGGCCTGAAGGTCGGCCTGCGTAACCGCGTCCGATGGCGCGGCCTCCACCGCGGCGACGAGGCCCGCGGCGAAGATGAAAGCGAATATTGTTCTCCTCATTTCGTACTTGTTCCTTGGAAATAGAAGTATACCAAAATCCCGCCCGTTTGCCAAGATGAGATTACAGAAAATAGGGCGAAGGTGAAAAGACATAGTGAATGCAACCCCTCCGCAAAGCGGATGTTGCACGTCCCGCGTGCCCGACATCCAGTCCCCCGGCGGAACGGCAGGATCTCGTCCGGCTCGCACAGGGCCATGTGGCAGCCGAACGACCGGCACACCGCGGTGGGGTCCACCTGCATGTCGTATATCGCCTCCTGGTCGTGCCCCATGAGGCCGATGCGCGCGTGTCGGGCCATTCGTTGTTTGGCGGCGCCCCGACAAATTCCACGAGGTCATCGGATATACAGATAGAACCGATCTCCAGCCATAAAGGTTGTGACCGTTCCGGAAGTGGCGCGCGTGAGGCGCAGCCCCTCCGCCGCCGTTACCGCGCCGTTGAACGGGAAGAGGATCGCGTCGAAGGATATCCAGCCCGGATGCGCGAAATTGAACGCGGTGCTCGCCGTGAGGTCGAGCATCACGCGGTAAGCCCTTCCGCACGCGAGATCAGCGTCAGACACGAACGCAGCCCGGCCGCGGGCGACGGCGGCGTACGTGAGGCCGGAGACCTCGGGGGCCTGGCTGGGATTGGGATTGCCCCCTATGAGCGCGACTGGCGGACGGTCCGCCGGCGCGGCCATCGCGCCTCCGGCGTCGATGCGGAAGCCGTAGGCGCGTCCGACCAGCGACGCGACACGCGCCCCGTCCGTGCCGGAGACCATCCCCGTGACGGAGCAGTCCCTCAGTTCAAGGCGCTCGTTCACGTAGCCGATGATGCCCGCCACGCCGTCCACACCGTTGGACAGCGAGGTCACCGAGCCGACATGGGCGCACCGGACGATCATGGTCGTCAACGAATTCGCGTCATTCTCGTTCTGCGTGAACGCCGCTATGCCGGCCGCCTTCGTGTAGGTGCCGTAGATGGACGCGGCGTTCGTGCAGTCAAGCACCTGCGCGCCGTTCAGCCGGATCGCGATGCCCGCCGCGTTGTGCGTGAACGGCCGCGCCGCCGTGCCGATCGTGCCCTGCGCCACGAGATTCCGCAGAACCGTACCCTTCTCGGCCTTCCCCACGAACGGCGCGCCTCCGTATTTCCCGGTGGCGGACGGCTGGAATCCGATGTCCCTGATCTTCAGGTTCCGGATCGTGCCGCCGGTCACCTCGTTGAAGAGCCCGGCGTACGTGCGCGGCGTGAACGTGAGGTTCGAGATCGTGAAGTTGCCGCCGTCGTAGACGCCGGAGAAGGCATTGATCCCCCCGAACGCGCCCGCCGACGACATGTCGATGTCGGCGACCTGCCGGAAGCAACGATCGGCCCCGATCCCCGCCGCCACCATGTCGCGGAGCGCCAGCACATCGTCCGCGTCGGCGATCTCGTAGGGATGCTCGGCCGAACCGTCCTGCCCGGGAGCCGGCGTGCGCGGGAAGTAGCCGTCCAGACCTCCCGGCCGCAGATCCTTGGTGAGCACGGTCACATCGCCGTACACCCGCCGTTCGAAGCCGCTCGCCTTGCCGCCGGCGTCCCTGTGGACGAAGATGTACACCGGCTCCATTGTCGCCGTCCACACGCCCGGCTCCACCTCCCGCACATTCACCTCCATGTGCCCGTAGTGCTTGCCGCCGTCAACAAGGATGTTGTTCTGGTCGTAGATCTCCGGCGCATCCTTCTGCGCGCGGAACACCTCGTAGCGGTTCGCCTCCACAGTGATCTGCCTGCCGCGCAGGCCGTCCCCCGCCGTGCCCATGTCGAACACGTTCAGGACGTGCGGGCGCGTGGTGCCGTCTGGCAGCGTCTCTACGCCTGGGACGCGAGAGTGCTCCATGATCTCGTCGTGCCCACACAGCCAGCCCGACACGCCGTACTTGAGCATCGCGCCGGTGAGCACGCGCACGGCGCGCCCCGAAAGCCACTCGCCGCTCTCCGTCACGTTTGTGCGGTTGTGGTAGCCCACGGAATACGGGCAGTGGTGGTTCACGACGAATGTGAACTTCGCGTTCCGCTGCGCGTCCGCGAGGTTGTTCGTGAGCCACGTGTACTGGCGCGAGCCGGGGTTGAAGTCGTCCGAGCGTGCCGACGGAAGCCCCCACTTGTTCGCGGGGCAGTTCGCGTCGCGGAACAGGTAGATGTTCGTGTCCCTCTCCACGTCGTAGTCGTCGCCGTTGTTCGTGTCGAGGAAGATGAACGTCACGGGGCCATAGTCCACGCGGTGGAACATCTGGCTGCGGTCGCGCGCGTCCACGTCCGAGTAGTCAACGCCGTTCGGCTCCACCTCGAAGTATGAGAGGTATTTCTCCAGCGCCACCTCGCCGCCCGCCGCGTTCTCGCAGTTGACGTTGCATCCCGGGGGCTTCGGCGTGCAGTCCCTCAGGTCGTGGTTTCCGATGGCGGCGAGGATCGGTATGGAGCCGGCCGGGTCGTTGTACGCGCCCGCGTTGTGCTTCCAGAACTCGTCCCAGTCCCGCTGCTTGCCGCCCGAGGCCGCGAGGTCGCCCGCGATCACGAAGAGATCCGGGGCGCGCTCGACCATGCGCACGATGTTGGAGGCGTAGCCCGCCGTCTGGTCCACGTAGTACTTCGTCACGCCGTCCGGACGCGTCGCCCGCTGGCTCGTCGCGCCCGTCACCGTGTTGGAGACGACCACCGTGTCCGACACGTCCCATGTCTCGTATTTCCCGGTCGATTCAGGCTCGGTCTCGCTGTCGTTGTAGTAGATGAAGCGCACGGACGCGCCCTCGCCCGGCGCCGTGCGGAACGTGTTCGAATACTCGGCCCCTCCCGAAAGCGCGACCGTGTAGCTGTACGCCGTCCCCGGTTCAAGGCCCGTGATGCGGTGCCGGTACTTGTATTGGCTGCCGTGCACAGCCGAGTCGGCGCCCGAGGCCACGTTGTTCGTGAGCGCCGCCGCCCAAGTCCCCGTCACGGATTGCGACCGTGCCGCGCCGCCGGCCGCCGGACGCCACGAGATCGTGGCCGCCTCGCCTGATCCGCCTTTCGCGAACCAGATCACGCTCATCGCGTTCGTGGCGGGATGCTGCACGTAGGGCGTGACGCTGAACGTCGCGGCCCCTGACGCGGAAAGCGCCGCTGCGATCCCGACGAAAACCATCTTCCCCATTCGCATTCTCAGGCTCGCCCCCCTCACCGGAAGATCAGGCGCGTTCCCTTCGGGGCTGCCGTGAGCACCAGCCGGTCGCCGCGCCGCCGCACGACGAGCGTGTAGCGGCTCGCCGCCGCCGCGCAGCGCCATTCCGCCGCGTCGCAAAGGAGCACGTCTGCGGAGAGGATCGTGTAGTCGCCTGGCTGAAGCGCGCCAACATCGCCCACGAGCCTCACCGCCCCGCCGCCAGAGAGATCCACCGTTCCCGCGACCGAAAGCGTCCCCGGGACGCCGCCAGGCGGCACCACGACGACGATCTCGCCGCCCTCCTCCACGACCACGTCGCCCGCCACCGATCCGCCGCCGCCAAGCGCGCGCGCCGTGAGCGGCGAGCCGCCCGTCACCTTGAGCGAGGCACCGGCGTCGACGACCACCTCTCCCGCCCTTGCAGGCGTCCAGCCCGGTGTGGTCCGCCCGAACCACTTCTTCTGGAAGTACGCCTCGGTGCGGGCGAATTCCTCCTGGTTCAGGTAGCGGGTCAAGTACATCAGCTCGCCGAACTCCACGCCGCCGTATGTCTGCCCGTAGTGAACCGCCGCGATGCGGTTGCCGCTCATCTTGCTGGTCGAACGCACGGAATAGAGGCAGTATCCGCCCGTGAAGCCTTTCGTCGCCTGGTTCACAACAACGCCGTCCTCCTTCACCTCCGTCAGATAGAGATCGCGCAACGCGTCCATGTTGTTTCCCTCAGGCTTGTCGATGATCGGGCGCGTAATGTCGCCGACGTAGCTCTGCATGTTGCGCCAGATGCCGAGATACGCCGAGGCCGGCGCATCGTTGCGTCCGCTCGCCCCGCCGAGAAGCGTGTTGCCTCCGCCCGCGGAGCCATGCACCGCGAAGATCGTCTGGATGTCGCGCGTCCCGGTGAAGGACAGGGATGGGTTGAAGTTGTTGGCCCAGTTGTTGGTCGTCGCGGCCACTCCGAAATCGACGACCGGGAGACCGCCAAGCGCTGCAACCGTCTTCACCGTGGGTGCGTTGGTGGAATCTTCCCTGACAAGCACGGCGCTCTTGCTTCCAACGCTCGCGGCGTTCCACTTCGTAACGCGCTTCACTCCGTCGGCCGTCGTCTTCCATTCAAAAGCGTCCTCCGCCGAGGCGTCGAGGTGCAGGTAGGCGGAAGGGAGCTTCGTCTTGTCGAGCGGATCGCGCGAGACAAGTTCCACCTCGCCGGCCTGGACGTGGATGTTGGTGACGGAGAGCGTTTCCAATATGGTGAGAGTGCCTCCGCCGGTCTTGACAAGTGGGGCGTCGAACGACTGCGCCGTCGCATACCCCCCTTCCGGCACGTCGACGCCCAGTACCGCGCCGTTTGCGGACAAGGCGCCCGCGCGATGCTCGGCGTCCGCCGCCTCGTAGATCGCGTGCTTCCCCTCCCACTTCATCATCAGGTAGTCCGCCACCGCCACGCGCTCGGCGTATGTGAGGGAGTTGGTGTAGATTATGTACTCGTGCACGCGCCCGCCGCCGGAGAGGTCGAAGCGATTCTTCATGTCGTTGCCGTCCGTAATGCCGAAGGCGTCCGCCGTTGCGTCCGCCGTGGGATGCACCTCCAGCACCACAAGCCGCCCCTCGTTGAGCTTTTCGTTTTGATAGGTCTTCTCGACGCCGTCGCAGTAGATGGGCGCGAGGTATACGTACGTGTTGCGGTTGGGGTAGAAGAGATTGTTGTTGTCGTTTCCGCCGCGCAGGAAGTCCGTCCTCGCCATGCGCCGCGTGGAGCCGAGGATGGAGCCGCATCTGCAGAGCGGATATCCGGCCATCACCGCGAACACGGCGCGGATGTTCGTGAGCGGCCTGTCCCAGGCGAGCGCGCTGAGGGCTTCGTAGGAGCCCCCGTTGGGGATGTTCACGTACGGCGCCGCTCCGGTCACGAGCTTGGGCTTGAGCGCCACGTTCGTGCAGAACATGTAGCCCTGCGCCTCGCCGCCGCGGCAGTCGTCCCAGCGGGCGACGAGCACATCGTCTCCGTCGGCCTCGAGCGTCCCGGAGGGCGTGGCGTTCGTGAGCGAGCAGGCGTCGATCCAGAACGCGGGGTTCCCCACGACGCGCGCCTCGGGGGTGGCAAGGAGGACCGATTCGCCGTCTGTGGGCATCTGGTACGCGATGACGCCCGCTCCGATAACGGACACCCCCGCCGGGATGACCATTCCCCTGGGCAATGTGAGCCTTGCCCCCTCGGCCAGCTCGATCGCCGCGCCGGCCACGAAATCAAACGACGACGTGACCGCGAGCCTGCAATCATTCGCGAGCGCGAACACGGCCCCGTTCGAGACGCAGAGCTGCGCGAGCTCCACCACGGCCGCGTCCGACCCGTTCGTCATCACCAGCCGTCCTTCCTCCACGATGACATAGCCGGTGTTGGCCGCGTCCGCGAAGCCGGTCTCAAGCGTCCCTTCACCGTCCTTGAAGAGCCTGCCCTGTATGTTCGATATGGTGCGCAGGGAAGCTGTCTGCGAGGCGTTCGTCACCGTCACGCGCAGCTGCGACCCGGAGTTCTGGAAGAATATCCCGTCCGAGTTCTTGAAAAAGTTCGCCGTCTTGTCTGGCACGAGCTCAAGATGAGAGATGTCGGCGCGCAGCTTGTCCTTGAACCCGGTCGTATCGTGAAGGACGAGCGTGCCCGCGTGGAGCCCATCCTGCGCCACCGCGACGGGGAAGAAGCCGACCGCCCCGACCGACACGCTGATAGTGCCGATCTCCACGCGCAGCACATCCGCCTTGCGGTATTTGCTCAACACTATGCCGTAGCTCTGGTGTCCGCTGTTCGCCTCCCATTTCGGGATCGTGACATGGAAAGTCGGGGCGAAAGGCGCGAAGACGAGCGAGTTCGAGTTCGTGGTGAGCGTGACGGGCTTTGAAAGCTCGATCCAGCTGTCCGCGAACCTGCGCTTGAGGAATGTGCCCGGCTGAACGCCCGCGCCCGTGACGATGGTGCCGGCGGGGAGCAGGCTGCCTTTCGCGCCGGAGGCCCATTTCGCGAATGGCGATCCCTCCACCTGGTCCCAGGCTCCAGTCAACGCGACGTCGGACCCGATGGGGCCGTAGAAGCCGATGGCGCCAGTGCCCTGGTAAACTTGCTTCATGTCCACCTCCTGCTCGCGCACGGGATCGGAGTCGTTCGCGTACATGTCGGCGCGATGGTCGATGCGGCCGACGGAAAGCGTCACCTTGCCGTTGCCGGTCGTCATGCGCCAGTCGCCGGCCAGATGGAATGTCCCGGACAGTTCGCTCTTCACGTCTAGGGATGCGAACACGAACATGTTGTTCCATCCGTTGATGCGCCCGGCGGCGACATAGGTGTTTCCTGAATACCCAGTGCTGTCGATGCGCAACTCGTCGCCCACGATGAAACGCTGCGTCGATCCGCCCTTTATGCCGCCGATGTCGATGCCGCCCGCAGGAAGCATGACGAATCTCGTGCCAGAGATGCTAGAGCCGGAGAAGTCGGCCACCTTGCCGACAGCGTCAGGCCATCCGCCTCCGGCGCTGGTCCAGTTGGCGGAGTCCGCCCATGAAAAGGCGTTTGTAGGGGTGAACCCTGCCGTCGTGTCAGCCGGGGAGAATGTGTATGGCACTGCAGGATCCGCGCCGTACGACGAGAATACGGCAGCGAGCGCGATCACCGTCAAAATGCTTTTCGTTGTTTCATTCTTCATGTCGATCCTCTCCTTTTCCCTTTTTCCGATGCGTGCCAAACACGCCCGAACACAATAAGAATATCATATCATATAGGTGCCATCTTACGCAAGCCCCCAAACAACCCAGGTGAGTAATGACACGTAGCGGATGAGGCCTCACGAGGGGCCAGACCCT
>CAMOHV010000034.1 GCA_946615275.1 uncultured Verrucomicrobiota bacterium
CTGATCCATTCCTCCACATCGGGTCGTCCGGCGGCGCGCTCGGCTTCAAGCCGCTCGCCAAGCACGTCGCGCGTCTCGGCGATGGCGTCGAGGATCGAACGCGCCTCGGCCGCAAGCTCGGCGTTCTTGCTCCTGAGGCTCATCTTGAAGAGCGCCAGCGCCTTGCCCTCCGCGGGCTGGCCGAGCACGAAACGTTCCTTTACCTTGACGAACTTCTTCCAGACAACCCCGCCTGCGAGGTTGAAGCCCACCGCGGCCGAGGGCATGTTGGTGGCGGCCGCCGGCGGCGCATTCGTCGCGGCGGCGGACGGCGCGTCTGGAGAAGTGGCTGCCGCCGCCAGAGCGAATGAAAGCACCTGTGCGAGGAAGGTCATTTCCTCTTCTTGGGCGCGATCAGCGCCTTGTACGCCGAGACGACGGCCGGGTCGGCCGCGTAGGCGGAGATGTCGGCGGCGTACTTGCCCTTCTCGGACGGCCACGTCTTGGCGAAGAGCATCATGTCGCGGTACGCCTCGGCCGGGGCGGAGGAACGCTCGGCCTCGATGTCCGCAATGAGCGAATCGTGGCGGCGGGCTACGGCGTCGAGGATGGCCTGCGCCTCCTCGGCCACGCCGGGCTTTGTGGATTTGAGGCCTTTTCGGAACGGGGCGAGGGCGGAGCCTTCCACCGACGAGCCGAGGAGCGCGAACTTCTTACGGTACATCTTGAAGTTCTTCCACTCCACTCCGGCGACGAGGTAGCCGGGCGGCGGCATGTCGGTTATGGCGTTCACGACCGCGGCCTCGGCCTGCTTGTCGTCGCCGCCCTCGTATGCGATGCGGCCTGTGCCGTCTATCACGCGGAAGCGGTCGGGGCCGGGACGTGTCTTCGAGGCGAAGACGAATGTGCCGGCATGGCTGTCGGAATAATGCGCGGCGAACTTGCGGACGGACGCCTCCTTGTCGGACCCGGGCGGGAAGCCCGCGACGAGCGCCACCTTGCCGCGGAACGGATTCGCGCTGGGCGCGTCCTGCCCGGCGACGGACGGCCAGGACATGGCGCACGCCAGGGCGCAGGCGAAAACGACGGGGATTATTCTACTTGATTTCATTTTCATAGGGGATCGGCACATTGTAGTTCTCGGAGAAGAGCTTCAGGTCGCGCATCAGCTGCGGTGTGGGGTTGATGGTGTAGTCCTCCACCTGGGCGTAGAGGCGGCGCCTGGCCCATTCGTCCTTCGCCTCGGGGCCCAGCGTGGCGGCGGGGGAGAAGGAGAGGCGGAACATGTTCTCGTACACCTTGGCGCCGTTTAGCCCGCGCATCTTGAACGTGATCTCCTTCTGAGAGGCGGGGCAGAGGCCCCATATCTCGAGAGGCTGCGCCTGGTAGAGGTTGGTGACGCGGCGGGGGTAGGGCTCCACGCGCGAGGCGGAGGTGAAGATCACGGATATGTCGGTGAGCACCGGGTCGGCGAACTTGGCCACGAGGTCGGGGAGCCCGCTCGCGGCGCGGAAGCGGAATCCCTCGTGGCGGGCCCAGCCGCCGCGGTTGCCGCGCGCGAGCATGTCCATGAGATAGGCGTTGGCCTTGTCCTTCACGCCGTACATGTAGACGGAGACGAGGCCGTCGTTCAGCTCGGCGAAGCGCGAGATGATCTCCGCGGAGCGCGTCATGCCGCTGGTGGCCTCGCCGTCGGTGATGACGACGGCGACGATCGGGCGGTCAGGAGAGCGCGGGAGGGCGAGGACGGACTTGAGCGTGGCGAACACGTCGGTGGAGCCGTGCGCCGAGAGCGCGCCGAGCCAGGCAGACGCCTTGCCGAGCGACGGCTTGTCGGGCGTGCGCCAGCCGTTGAAGAGGTACTGCACCCTGTTGCGGAACGCGCCGATGTTGAAGCGGTCGCCCGGGTTGAGCGTCCTTATGTGGTCGTCCACGAAGTTGCGGCAGGAGCGCAGGCGGTCCGGGCCGATCGAGCCGGACACGTCGATGAGGTACACGATGTCCTTGGCCACGACCGGCAACGGATGCTCGGCGCGGGACGATACGCTCAGGCGGAAGTACTTGAACTGCGGATGCGCCGGGTCCATCCACCATGCGAGGTCGCAATGGACATGCTCCTCGAACGGCGCGCCCTCCTCGATGGTCTCGTCGCGCAGTTCGCGCACTGCCTCCTTCGCCTTCTCGACGATCTTCTCGTCGACGATCGGGGCTGGCGGCGGAACGCCCGCGGGCGGCTTAGGCGCGGACTCCTCCCGCGCCTTCCTCTCGGCCTCCTCGCGCCTCTCCCTCTCTCGCGCCTCGGCCCTGCGGCGCGCCTTCTCCTTCGCCTGGCGCGCCACCGCGCCCTCGCCGAGCTGGAACGCGCCGTCTCCGTCACCGTCTCCGCCGGCGCCGATGGATGCGCCGTCGCGGTTGCCCATGTTGCCGAATCCTCCGACAGGCGGCGCGGCTATCGGCGGGGCGGGCGCGTCGAAGGCCGACTTCGCGGCGGCGGCCGACGACTTTGCCGCCTCGGTCTTGGCGGCGGCGGACTGCGCCTCCACGCTCTTCGCGAAGAGGTCCGCCGGCGGCGAGATGTCCGGCGCGCCCTTGATGCGCGGCACGGCCGGGATCACCAGGCGCGGCAGCGCGGCCTTCTCGTCGGGTACGATCGGATTCTCGACGACGGCTATCTCCTCGCGCGGGCGCAGCGCCGGCGCCTCGGGCTTCGGCGCCTGTGCGGGCGGCGTCTCGGCGAGCGCGGCCGCCTCGTCTGGCGGGCGCGGCGGCGCCTCGTTCGCCGGTATCTCCTGGGAGAGGCGCTCGACGCGGTGGTACTCGTCCTCCACCACCGGCGCGGCGGCGGGGCGGCCCAGCGCCTCCACGGCGGCGGCGAACGGGTCGCCCTTGAGCTGGCTGACCTGCATCACGGGAAGCTCCTTGGACCACTTGCGCGTGGTGCGCAGCTCGTCGGCGGAGATCGTGGAGAACGTGCAGTCGGAGAGCCCGAACATCATCACGGCGTGTATCGCCACCGAGAGGATGAGGGCGCACACAAGAAGCAGGAGCCTGCTTTCATTCTCCTCAGAGGGCAGATTTTCTTTCATAGCGTTTCCTCCTCTCCTCGTCCAGCTCGTCGGCCTCCTTGGCCTTGCCCTGCGCGCGCAGGATGCGGGCGGCGCTTTCGAGCGCGCGCGGCGAACGTTCGGGGTCGTCGAAGAGCGTGCCCACCATGAGGTGGTAGCCGAGCGCGGCCTTGGCGTCGCCGCGCGCCTCCTCGTTCTCGGCGAGGGCGGCGTACGCGGCCACGCGGATGGAGGCCAGCTCCGGGGCGCGGCAGCGCTCTACGGTGTCGGAGAGCAGCCTGCGGGCCTCTTCGTGGTGGCCCGCGGCGGATTCGGCGCGGCCGAGGGCGAGCGCGGCCATGGCGGCGCGGTCGGTCTTGGCGTCGCAGGCGAGGGCGCGTCTGTAGGCGGCCATGGCGGCGTCGCGCTCGCCGCGGGCCTCGTGGGCGGCGCCCGCCAGGGCGGCGCCGATCTGGTTCCAGGAGGCGTCGGCCTTGCGCCTCTCGAGCGCCTCGGCGGCGACGATGGCGGCGGGGGCGTTTGAGACGGCGAGGAGCGTCTCGGCGGCCCATGCGAGGTGCGCGGGGGCGAGGCGCTCGGCGGCCTTCGTCGACAGAAGCTCTGCGAAGAGGGCGGCGGCCTCGGCGTCCGCGCCGCGCGCGCGCAGGATGAAGGCTAGCTCCATCTTTATCTCGCGGTCGAACTCGGCGGTGGGCCTGGCCTTGAGGGCGGCGCGGAAGAGGCGCTCGGCCTCGGGGGCGTCGTCGGAGCCGCGCGCGGCTACGCCGCGCCAGTAGAAGAGCTCGAAGTCCGCGGCGCGGCCGGGGAAGCGGCGCTCGAGCTCGGCGAGCGTGCGCGTGGCGGAGCGGTACTCCTTGAGGCGTATCTCCTCCATGCCGCGCGCGCGCAGGGCGTCCGCGGAGAACGGGGAGTCGGGGTAGCGGGTGAGAAGCTCGTTCCAGTCGCGCACGGCGTCGGCGTTGGCGCCCATGCGCGCGGCGACGAGTCCGGCGGTGTAGAGTGCGCGCGGCGCGAACGCCGGGTCGCGCGACGCGGCCACGCGGCGCGCGTACTGCACTGCCAGGACCGGCCGCTCCGCCGCGAGCGCGGCCTCGTAGCCGTAGGTGAACACGCGGTTCACGACATTGGACGGCGGATCGGCGCGCGCTGCGAGATCGTCCAGCACGCCCTTGTGGTCGCTCTCGGCGGCGCGCAGGGAAAGGCGCTCGAACCATTCGGTGTCGGCGTACTTGCCGTACGGGAACGCCTTGAGCGCGGCGGTGTAGGCGGCGATGGCCTCTGTGCGCCGCTCCATGCGGCGGAGCGACGCGGCGGCCAGATAGTGCGCGTCCTCGGCGTTCTTGCCGTCCCTCAACGGCGCCGCCAGGGCAAGCGCCTCGGCGTAGGATCCGCTCAGGAAGAGCGACCATGCGGCGTATATCTTGGACTCGGCCGCGCGGGAGCCGTCCGGCCACTTCGAGATGAGCCGCCTGAAGATCGCAGCCGCCTCCGAGTGCTTCCCCTCCTTGTAGCTCAGATATCCAGAGTAGAACAGCGCCTCCTCCGCCACCGCCGGATCCTTCGACGCCGCCAGGTCCAGATACGCCGCGAGCGCCAGGCGCCTCTCCCCGGGATCGTCGGACGCCGAGAGTATCGTAGCCTCCCTCAGCCTCGCGAGCTGCGCGAGCGCGTTCCCCTTCACGAGCGACGCCGCGCGCGAATAGTACTTGGCCGCGCCCTTCGCGTCGCCGCCGGCCTCCGCCGCCTCGCCCAGGTGGAAGAGCGCGGACTGCCTTACGTCCTTCGGCGCGTCGTCGCGGTCGAGCGCGCACAGGTACGCCGCGCGCTGCGAGACTGGCGAGAGCAGCGCGCGGTTGAGGCGCGCGTAGTCGGCGTATGGCGACTGCGGCGCCACCTCAAGAAGATCGCCGTAGAGCTTCGCCGCCGCCGGCTTGCGCCCGGCGCGGCGGCACGTCTCCGCGAAGCGGAAGAGGAATTCGTCCTTCGGCAGATCGGCCCCTCGCAGGGCAAGGTACTCCCTGAGGGCGTCGTCGTAGAGGCCGCGCTTCGCGAGCTGGTTGGCCAGCGCAAAGCGGTCCGCCGCCAGCGCAGCGTCGGCCACTGCGAACGCCGGCGCGGACAGGAGGATCGCGATGGCTACAATGATGGTTTTGAACATAGGTTGATTATTTTATCATAAAGGGGGTTGACGCGAAAGAGAAAATGAGAGATAATATGCGCGCAAGCTCTTCATGGGGGTGATCCGGTTTCGACGGGACGTGTGGAGACCAGATTGCGCGCCGAGGACGTCGGTTGGCCTCGTTAATCATCCGGCAAAACCATAATCGCGAACAACGATTACTCTCTCGCGGCCTAACATTGGCCCCGATGTCGCCCGGCAGACGCCTGCTAAGCCGCCGCGGCATAACTCAGCAGGACTTGGTTCGGAGCGCTCCGCTCGCGCGTCGGGCCCACGTACAACCGAGCGGGTGCGGACGGATAAGCCCGTGAATCGGCATACCGCCCGCGAGACTAAAGGTTCACTACGCGCGTAGATGTTTGGCCAAAGCCGCTCCGGACGGGGGTTCGACTCCCCCCACCTCCACCATCCTTCGCACGGCCTGCCGGCCGTGACTACGGATGGCAGGCCGTGCGAAGGATGGTGTCCTCCGTAGCCGGCGAAGCCGCGAAGGAGGACCACTAGTAGAGGGCCACTAGTACAAGGACGAGAATGAATAGCGCAACTTTGAACAACAAATGAGAAGACAAGGATACCATGTTCTACACCTACATACTTAGAAGCATTTCTGATCCCACACAACGGTATATAGGGCATACCGCTGACCTACGCTCCCGTCTTGATGAGCATAATTCTGGCAAGTCCGCTCATACGGCTAAATTCCGTCCATGGAAGGTCGAGACTTACCTTGCGTTTGAATCGATAGACAAAGCACAGGCTTTTGAACGGTACTTAAAGACAGGATCTGGGCATAAATTTGCTCGCCGACATTTCTAAGACAATTCTCTGCGACAGTGACCTCGTCGAGGCCTCGCCCGCCTTCGACTCGCTCTCCACCGACTGCACCGAACTCATCAAGCTCCTCACCGCCAACGTCAAGACGGCGAAGGAGAATGCATTTCATCTTATTCAATAGTCTCGATACCATACTCTTGAAAACGATGGTCGCCAGTGACAACGACACAATCAGTCAAGAGTGCAGTTGCGATTATGAACCGATCGGCAGGGTCCTTGTGAATCTCCGGCAACGCCGACGCCCGAAGCATGACGGCGTTGTCAAGCGGCAATTCCTTGCAAAATCCGGCAAAGCCTGGCAATGGTCCCAATTTTGAAATGAGGATAGGCGTGGGTGGATCGTTGAAGACCTGACACGGGATTCCTATCTCCACCTTCTGTGCACCCATAGGTACTGCTCGGGATACTGGCGGATCGCCTCGCCAAGGCGATCGTTGAGGAGCTGGGCGCACGCGGCCACGTCGTCGCCCTTCTTGAACGTGAGCGGCTCGCCGCCCACGAGCCTGTAACGGAACGGCGCGATCCTCACGAAACTGCCCACCACGACGACGCGCCCCGTCCTCACGGCGAGGCGCGCGGCCGACGTGAACGTCTTCGCGGGGCGCCCCAGGAACGTGAGCGGAAGGCCCTTCGCCGTGTGCTGGTCCATGAGGATCGTCATCGCGGCGTTCTCGTCCGCCCACTGCCTGAGGGCCGCCGTCGTGAAGCCGTGGTTCTTGTCGATGATCGTGACGGGCCCGCGGAAGTGGTGCTTCTTCATCCACCGGGCCACGAAGCGGTTGTTCATCACGCGGGCGATGGCGATCATAGGGCGCGCGAAGGATAGGAGGTTCGTCGCGGCCTCCCACACGCCATGGTGCGCGCTCACGAGGATGATCGGGCGGTCCGTGTCGTCGAGAAGCGCCCGCACGGCGTCAGGATGCCCGCCCGAGACGTCAAGATGCTCGCGCCAGTTATCCTTCGTTATCACGTGCGGGACGCAGAGCGCCTCGCAGATGTGCCCCACGAGATGCCCCCAGCTCGCCTTGGCGATGCGGTGTGCCTCCTTGGGGTCATCGGTGATCCCGGCCTTGAGGATGTTGTCGACCGCTATGCGCCGCCGCTTCCTGAAAAGCGGAAAGAGGGCGCGCGCGAACGCGGCCCCCCAGTCGTACGCATGGCGGTCTATGAACTGCATCACACAAGGCCGCGCTTGATGAGATGCTCGGCGATCTCGACGGCGTTCAGCGCGGCGCCGCGCAGCAGCTGGTCGCCGGAGACGAAGATGTCGAGGCCCTTCTTGTCGTTGCGGCTGATGTCCTGGCGGATGCGCCCGGCGAGGACGTCGTACTTGTCCGTCGCGTCGAGCGGCATCGGATAGCCGCCGTTGAGCGGGTCGTCCACCACCTTCACGCCCTCGGCGGCGTTAAGTATCTCGCGCGCCTCCTCGGGCGTGATGTCCTCCTCGAACTCGAGGTTGAGGGACTCGGAGTGCGCGCGGGCGATCGGCACGCGCACGCATGTGCAGCTCACCATGAGCTCGGGGGCGTGGAGCATCTTGCGCGCCTCGTTGCGCATCTTGAGCTCCTCGAGCGTGTACCAGTTCGTCTCGTCGAACTTGTCGATGTGCGGGATCAGGTTGTAGGTGAGCTGGTGCTGGAAAGCCTTCACGGTAAGGGGGCGGCCCTCTGCGTACTCGTGGATCTGCTGCTCGAGCTCTGCGAGGCCGGGCGCGCCGGCGCCCGACGCCGCCTGGTACGTGCTCGCCACGAGGCGCTTCAGCTTCTTCGCGCGGTGGAGCGGGGCCACCGCCTCGAGCATGATTGCCGTGGTGCAGTTGGGGTTCGCTATCACGCCCTTGTTCCAGTCGAGGTCCTCGGCGTTCACCTGCGGCACCACGAGCGGGACATCGGGGTCCTGGCGGAACGCGCGCGAGTTGTCGATCATCTTCGCGCCGGCCTTCACCACCGCGTCGCGGAGCTGGATGGCGACGTCGGTCTTTCCCGCGAAGAGGACGATGTCCATTCCGGCGAAGGAGTCCTCGCCGGCCTTGAGGACGTGGTACGTCTCGCCGTTGATCACCTCGTCGCGCTCGCGCGAGGCGAACACCTGCACCTTCCCGCACGGGAAGCTGCGGTCTTTCAGGACCTTGAGCATCTCGGCGCCCACCGCGCCGACGCCCACGAGGCCCACATTGTATGTTTTGCTCATGTTATGCCTTCTCTTGTCTATTTCCCCTTTGGGGAGGTAATATTCTACCAAATTACGGCAGAATGGTAAAGCGCGTAAATCCTTTGGATTGCACTCCGCCATGAGTTCTGCTATACTCTACAGCATGCAAAGAAGAACGTTCATAAAGGCCGCCGCAGCCGCGGCGCTGGGCAGCGGGATGCCCGCCCTGGAATCCGCGCCCGGCCCGGACAATGCGCCCCGGCGCATAACGATAGCGGAAGGACGCTGCGATCTCGAGCTCATGCGGCGGAAAGGCGCTTTCGGGTTCAAGGGGCACTCCACCGCGAATCCCCTCGGGTCGTGGCACGTGGCGTCGATGCTGCGCTCAACGTCCGGGAAACACGGAATCGGCCTCGCTAACGAAGGATGCATGTGGAGCGATGCGGCCGTCACGCTCGCGAACGGCGGCAATTCGGTGAACGCCATGATGTACGTCATTACGCGCCGCGCGCTGAAGCTGGCCGAAGGCAAGTCCTTCACAACGCCGCCAGAGCTCCTGGACCAGATATATC
>CAMOHV010000035.1 GCA_946615275.1 uncultured Verrucomicrobiota bacterium
TCGCCGCTTGACGGACGCTACGGCGGCAAGGTGGAGGAGCTTAGAGAGGTGTTCTCGGAGTACGGCCTCGTGAAGAGGCGCGTGCAGGTCGAGTGCGCCTGGCTGAAGGCGCTGTGCGCGCATCCCGGGATCGCGGAGGCGAAGCGCCTCTCCAAGGCCGAGGCCAAGGCGCTCGCCGCCATCGGGGACGGCTTCTCCGTGGCGGACGCCCAGCGCGTAAAGGACATAGAGAAGACGACCAACCACGACGTCAAGGCCGTCGAGTACTTCATCAAGGAGAAGATCGCCGGCACGTCCCTCGCCTCGCGGTCGGAGTTCGTCCATTTCGCCTGCACGAGCGAGGACATCAACAACATGGCCCATGCGCTCATGCTGCGCGACGGCATGAAGGTCCTCCGCGCGGCGCAGAGCGCCGTCACGGAGAAGGTCGCGGCGATGGCGCGCGAGTTCGCCGCCGTGCCGATGCTCGCGCACACCCACGGCCAGCCCGCCTCCCCGACGACGCTCGGCAAGGAGCTCGCAGTTGTGGCGTCCCGCCTCAGGCGGTGCGAGGCGGAGGAGGACCGCATCGTCCTCCCCGCCAAGATGAACGGCGCTGTGGGGAACTTCAACGCGCATCTCTCCGCCTACCCCAAGGTGGACTGGGAGGGGCTCGCGCGCGGCGTAATCGAGGGATTCGGCCTGAAGCAGAACCGCCTCACGATCCAGATAGAGCCGCACGACGGCATGGCGGAGCTCTTCGACGCCGTCTCGCGCTGGAACACCGTCCTCCTTGACTTCGACCGCGATGTGTGGCTCTACGTTTCGATGGGCTACTTCAAGCAGCGCACGGTCAAGGGCGAGATCGGCTCTTCGACGATGCCGCACAAGGTGAATCCGATAGACTTCGAGAACTCCGAGGGGAACCTCGGCCTCGCCAACGCCATGCTCGGCTTCCTTGCGCGCAAGCTGCCCGTGTCGCGCATGCAGCGCGACCTCACCGACTCCACGGTGCTGCGCAACATGGGCGTCGCGTTCGGCTATTCGCTCGTGGCGGCGAAGTCCACGTTGAAGGGCCTTGGAAAGCTCGAGATGAACCCGGAGCGGCTCGCCGAGGATCTGGACCGGAACTGGGAGGTGCTGGCGGAGCCGATACAGACCGTCATGCGCAAGGTGGGCATGGAGAACCCCTACGAGCGGCTAAAGGAGCTCACGCGCGGGCGCCGTGTCACGGCGGAGATAATGAAGGAGTACATCGAGGGGCTGGATCTGCCCCCGGCCGACAAGAAACGACTTTTGTCCCTCACGCCCGCGAAGTACGTGGGCCAGGCGTCAAAACTTGCCGGGCTCGTATGAATCGGGCCTGGAAGAAAACAAAAAAACAAGGAGAAAACACAATGAAGACCATCATCGCCATCATGGCTGCCGTCCTGTGCGGCGCGCTCGTCACGGGCTGCTCCGAGGAGACCCCCGCCCAGAAGGCCGAGAAGAGCCTGGGCCAGGCCGCCGCCGACGTCGGCAAGGCCGCCGAGGCCGCGCAGAAGGACGCCGCCAAGAAGGTCGACGCTGCGGCCAAGGAAGCCCAGAAGGCCGCCGACAACGCCAAGAAGTAAGGGCGCGCAAGCGCTTTAGGCCGGATTCCTCCGGCCTTGCATCTGAGGACAGGAATGGCTTTCGCCATCCCCCAGAGCGCCATCGAGGAAATCAAGGCCCGCATCGATCTTGCGGACTTGATTTCCTCGTATGGCGTAAAGATGCGCCGGTCGGGCGCGAACTACATGGCGTGCTGCCCGTTCCACCATGAGAAGACGCCTTCGTTCAGCATACAGCCGGGGAAGGGGTTCTACCACTGCTTCGGCTGCGGGGAGTCGGGCGACGCGATCAAATTCGTCCAGAAGCAGGAAGGGCTCACCTTCGTGGAGGCGGCGAAGAAGCTCGCCGGGATGTGCGGCGTGGAGATCGCGGAGGAGGAGGATGCGCAGGCGGGGCTCCGTAAACGGCTCTACGCGCTCCACGCCGAGCTCGCGCAGTTCTTCCGGCGGTGCCTCAAGGAGGCGAAGGAGGCGGCCCGCGCCCGCGCGTACCTCGCGGACCGCGACCTTGACGGCGAGATAGCCGAGCGTTTCCAGCTTGGCTACGCGCCGATCGCATCGGCGGCGATGCTGAAGTGGGCCGAGAAATACAAGTACAAGCCGGAAGAGCTCTCCGCCGCAGGCGTCCTGAAGCCGCCGCGATACCCGGGCGACGGCTGGTACAATCTCTTCGCGGGAAGGCTTGTCTTCCCGATAAACGACCGTTCCGGGCGCGTGGTGGCGTTCTCGTGCCGCACGCTTGAGACGGACAAGGCGAAGATGCGCGGCGGCAAGTACGTCAATTCGCCGGAATCGATGATCTTCAAGAAGTCGAACGTGCTGTACGCGCTCGACAAGGCCGTCCCCAACATCGTCAAGGCCCCCCGCCGCGAGGCCATCGTGTGCGAAGGGCAGATAGACGTGATCCGCTGCCACGCATGCGGATTCAACACGGCCGTCGCCTCGCTTGGGACGGCGTTCACGGAGGAGCACGCGAAGCTGTTGAGGCGCCACGCCGAGAGCGTGGTGCTGGCCTTCGACGGCGACGCCGCCGGACAGAAGGCCTTCATCCACACGGGCGGCGACTTCCTCTCGCTAGAGACGCCCGTGCGCGCGGCTGTCCTGCCGCCGGGCGAGGACCCCGACTCCTTCCTGCGCTCCAAGGGCGCGGAGGCCTTCCGCGACCTGCTGGAGAATTCGATCTCGATAACAGCCTACCAGATAGAGGCCCTGCGCTCGCGCGAGGCGAACCCCGGGCAGTATGACGCCGTGAAGCGCGTCGCGACAGCCGCGCTCGAGACAATGGCGCGCTGCCCCTCGGCGATCATGCGCGCCTCGCTCATGTCGGAGGCCGCCAAGCTCCTTTCGCTTCCCCTTTCGGCGCTCGAGGAAGACTTTGAGAAGCTGAAGGCCAAGAAAGAAGACGTGAAGGCCAAGGGCGAGAAGGCAAATTCCAATGCCCTGGCGTCCAAGAATCCAAACGTCCCTGAAATTCTCAATTCTCAATTCTCAATTCTCAATTCTTCGGTGCCGGCGTCTGAGGACGCAGGCGCGGAGGAGAACAAGCCGCCGCCGAAGGCGGAGCTCTCCTTCTGCGCGTTCCTCTTCGAGAACGACCGCAACGCCGAGATGGCGTCGGTGCTTGCGTCTTGCGCGCCGGACGGCATATTCGCCCATGAATTCACCCGCCGATTCGTGAAGGCGTGGCGCACGGAGACGGAGGCCGGCACCGACGCCATCTCCGCCCTGCGCGCCGAGCTGCCGCCTGCAGAGGCCGCGTGGCTCGACGACATCCTACTCGGCTCCAGCCGCAGCGTTCTTTCTGAGCTTCCTCCCCTGCGCATCCTCGAGGACTACCTTCGGCGCTTCTGGTCCGACGCCATCCGGCGCCGTCTTTCCGCCTTGCCGCAGGCCACCACGCCCGAGGCCGACCGCGCCCGCCTTTCGCTCACCGTGCTGGCGCGGAAGTTCCGGAAAGCGCCCTGGCAGCAGATTGTTCCGCAAATGACGCAGTCCACCCTTGCCAGTTGCGACGAAATTTGATAAAATGTCAACGCATAACGAAAGGATACAATGACCATTCGTTCCTTACTTGAGAATTTAGCCGGAAAATCGCCGTCTGCGACGGCGATGAAGTATTTTGGTTCTGACAAAGCCTGGCATGAGCGCACCTGGAAGGATTTTCTGGACGGCGTCACCCTCACTGCCGACGCCTACGGCTCTGCTTTTGCGCTGAAGCCGCGCCTTGAGAACACCGCGCTCATCCTGCCCAACGGCCCTGAATGGGTGGAGGTGTACCTTGCGATGGCCGGCGCCGGCGTGAGCGTGGTACCGCTCGATCCGAAGCTTCGCAACGACGAGGTGGAGTACATTCTCGGGAATTCCGAGGCTGTGGTGGTGACGACCGACGAGGCGCACGTTGACATGATGCGCGCGATCGTCCCCAGGCTGCCGTCGCTCAGGGCTGTGGTGGTGGTGGGCGCGGGCGGGCCGCACGAGCCCATCGGCGCCGTCAAGGTCATCTCCTACGATGAGCTGCGCGCATCGCCGGCGCGCGGATGGTATGCGGCGAACAAGGCGCAGCCCGGCGACGTGGCGTCCGTCATATATACGTCCGGCACCACAGGGAAGCCCAAGGGCGCCATGCTCACGCACTCCAACTTCATAAGCGATATCGACGGCGCGCTGGAGGCTTTCGGCGAGCATGTGGACGCCTCCGATTCGCTGCTCGTCGTCCTTCCCCTCTTCCATGCGTTCTCGTTCTGCACCAACCTGATACTGAGCCTGTACAGGGGCTGCTCGATGAAGTTCGTGCGCTCGCTCTACACGATAGGCGAGGACGTGAAGCTGCTCCGGCCCACGGTCGTGCTGTGCGTGCCGCTGATGGCGGAGAAGATATTCGAGAGGATAGATTCGAAGATCAAGGCGTCCAGGATGGCCGGAGCCCTCATGAAGATCGGCCTTGCGGGGCTCGTCACGCACAAGGTGCTCGCGGGGCTTGGAGGGAGACTGCGCTTCATGATAGTGGGCGGTGCGCCGTGCCCGAAGCACGTCCTCGAAGGCTATAAGGCGCTTGGCATAACGGTGCTGGAGGGATACGGGCTCACCGAATGCTCGCCAGTCGTCTCCATCGCGGGGCCCAAGTGCGCGAAGATCGGCACGATCGGCCTAAAGCTCGCCAACATCGAGGTGCGCCTCGCGGAGGCCAACGAGCAGGGCGTTGGCGAGCTTCAGGTGAAGGGCCCCATCACGATGAAGGGCTACTGGAAGAACGACGAGGCCACTGCCGACGCGTTCGACGGCGAATGGCTCAAGACGGGTGACCTCGCCTCGATGGACGAGAACGGCCTCCTCAGCATACGCGGGCGCAAGAAGGCGCTCATCGTGAACCGCGAGGGCAAGAACATCTACCCCGAGGAGGTGGAGAACAGGATCGCCGTAGATCCGCTCGTCGCGGACTGCGTTGTGGTGGGCTACACCACCGGCGGCGTCCCGGGAGAGAAGGTGGGCTGCGTGGTCCATCCGAACGAGGACGTGCTGAAGGCGCTCGGCGACGGCGAGATGCCGTGGGACGACGTCGTTAAGCTCGCCCGCTCGCACGTCCAGACTTGCTGCGCGGGCCTTGCCGACTACAAGCGCGTCCGCAAGGTGGTCGTCTCCAAGACGCCTCTTGAAAGGACATCAATACAGAAAGTGCGCCGAGTCGCATACAAAGGAGCTCTGGACGAATGAACCTGCTGGTCTCGCGCCGATCGTATCTGCTCGCCCCCGCGGTCTTCCTGATAGGGGCCGCACTTCTCCTCGCGACATGGGCCGCGATGGATCCGGCCGACCTGCGCGCCGCGTTCGACGCCGACGGCCGTTCCTTCTTCGAGACGCTCACGCTCCCGTTCTACGCGCTCATCGTCCCGACGGTGTGGCTCTGCTGCCCGTTCACGGGTTCGCTCCGGCGCAAGGCGCTTCTCTGCGCGGCCGTCTCGTGCGTGGCCGCGATGGCCGTGTGCAAGGAGCTCGACCTGCACCTCGCGGCGATCACGGCGCTCTATCCAGACGTGGTGGCGCACTTCAAGGGAACGCCCTTCAAGATGCGCTTCCTCACGGCGTCGGGCGTGCCGTTCGGCGCGAAGCTCGTGTCGCTCTCGTACTTCGTTCTCTTCTTCGGCGTATTCGCGGCGCTGCTCGCGTATTATTCAGTCAAGCTCTTCAAAGGCTTCTTCAAGCTGCACCCCGTCGCGTGGTCCGTGTGCTTCTTCGGCGGGTCGGGCGTGCTGGTTGCGGTGTTCGACCGTCTTCCGGCCTGGTACCGCCACGCGCACGGGATGGCGAAGGACGCGATCATAGCGAGTCCGTTTGGCTCGTTCTGCACCTGCTTCGAGGAGGGGATGGAGATGATGATCGCGGTCTTCGCGCTTCTTGCGATCCTCCAGGCCCACGCCATCTACTCCCCCGACCGCCCCGCCGACGGCCTCTCGGAGCTTTAGAATTGAAGACGCTCCAGATATTGCCCGCGCTTGAACAGGGTGGCGTCGAGCGCGGCGTCGTGGAGGTGAACCGCGCGCTTGCGGCGCGCGGGTGGGAGAACGTCGTGGTGTCCGCCGGCGGGCGCCTTGCGGCGACGATAGAGGCGGACGGCGGGCGGCACATCGCGATGGACGTGAAGAGCAAGAACCCGCTCACCTTCTTCCGGCGGGCATACCGCCTGAGGCGCATCATACGCGATGAGCGGCCCGACGTCGTCTGCGCGCACTCGCGCGTCCCGGCGTGGCTCTTCGCATTCGCGAACCGCGCGCTTGGCGTCAAGTGGATATCTTTCGCCCATGGCGCGAACTCGATCTCATGGTACTCCCGCATCATGACGGCGGGCGACCTCGTGGTGACGCCCTCGAGGTTCATCGCCGACTACCTGAAGAACGCCTACGGCCTCGCCGAGGAGAGGATACGGGTCATCCCCCGCGCGGTGGAGGCCTCGAAGTTCGACGTCGCCGCGCTCGACCGCGGCTTCATCGCCGCGAAGCGCGCCGAGTGGCGCGTGGACGGGCGCTGGGTCGTGATGGCCGTGGGGCGCATCACGCAGCTCAAGGGCTACGACACCCTGATCCGCGCCCTCGCCGCGCTCCGTTCCCCATCCCCCGTTCCCCATTCCCCGAAACTCGTGATCGTCGGCGAATCGGAGGCGCTTCGCAGGAACGTGGAGGACGACCTCAGGTGCCTCGTCGCGGAGCTGGGGCTTTCGGACGACGTCGTGTTCGCCGGCAACCAGCAGAAGATCGCGGAGTGCCTTTCGATCGCGGACGTCGTGGTCTCGGCGAACACCAGGAAGCCCGAGGCGTTCGGGCGCTCCATGGCCGAGGCGCTCGTGATGGGGCGTCCGGTGGTGGCCACGGCATTCGGCGGCGCGCTCGACATAGTCGAGGACGGCGTGAACGGCGCGCTCGTGCCCATCCCGCCGGACAAGTCGGCTGACATGGCGCCGGCGTTCGCGGACGCGCTTCTGCGCGTCCGCTCAATGCGCCTCGGCGACCTTCGCGCCGCCGCCCTCGAGAAGTTCTCCTTCGACAAGATGATCTCCCGCACCGTCGCCGTCTACGAAGAGCTGGGGCCGGTCACCTAGCTGTATGGCAGGAAGCAGCACACCCACCATCGGCGAGGTGCTCGCCGCATATCCGGAGATCGCGGCGCTGGAGCGCATGCGCAGCGAGCGTCCTGGCAGGCGCACCGTGTCGAACGTGGTGATGGGCGTAAGGCGCGTCGCGGCGATGCTGGACAAGGCGGATGCGCAGGCGGGCGGGCGCGGGCGGCGCGCGGCCGTCCCATGGATGCAGCGTCCGCTCTCCGACTTGAAACGCGGCCGGTTGGACTGCATGATGCTCGCCGCGGGGAAGATGGGCCTCAGGCCCATCACCGTCTGGAGCTACATCTCGGCGCTGAAGGGTCTCACGGCGCGCTGGTGTCTGCCGTACTACCGCGACCGCGGGTGGAGGGTGGCGCCGATCGAACTGCCGTCCTGCCGCCGCCGCGCTCCGAGGTACGCGCGCCCGGAGCGCGAGACGCTCCTCAAGGTCAAGGACTGGTACGAGGGCCTCTGGTCGCGGGACGACAAGCGCTGCTGGCTCGCGGCCACGATGATGCTGGAGTTCGCGATGCGCAACGGCGACGTGGGCCGCCTCAGGTGGGGCGACTTCCGCGCGCGGCCGGACGGGGGCATGGTCCTCTGCTACACTCCGCACAAGACGGAGCTTTCGAGCGGGCGCGTGGTGGCGTGGCCAGTGCATCCGGAGCTCTGGGCCAGAATGGAGGCTGCGCGCGGCGAGACGGGCATGAGGGAGGGGACGCATTTCCAGGGGCTTGTGGTGCCGGCGGCCCACCAGGTGTTCGCGCGGCTCAACGCGGAGCTGCGCTCCAGGCGCCTCTTCAGGGGATGCAAGGCCGCGTACGAGCTGCGCAAGATATGCATCGACCACGTCTACCAGAAGTTCGGCGCGGAGATGGCGTCGTCCATCTCCGGCGACGACATCCGCACGGTTACGCACTACTACGCCGATCCGAGCGCGGTCAACGCCGGCGCCATCAGGGTCGTCGACCTCCTGTGACCACTAGCCGCTGAAATGTGGTATAATGTTCCGCATGAAAGCTTGGATACAAAGAGTTGCGGAGGCGTCGGTGCACATCGACGGCGAATGCGTCGCACGGATAGGGCGCGGCTATCTGGTGCTGCTGGGCGTGACCCACACGGACACGGAGGCCGCTGCGGACAGGCTTGCGGACCGCATACCCGTCCTGCGCCTCTTCACCGACGACAAGGACCTCATGAACCTCTCCCTCGAGGACGTCGCCGGCTCCGTCATCGTCGTCTCGCAGTTCACGCTCTACGCCGACACGTCGCACGGCCGGCGCCCCGGCTTCGGCGCGGCCGCGCGCCCGGAGCTCGCCGAGCCGCTCTACGAGCGCGTAGTGGCGCGCCTTCGCGGCCGCCTCGGCGCGCAGCGCGTCGGCACAGGCCGCTTCGGCGCGGACATGCGCGTCTCGCTCGTCAACGACGGGCCCGTGTCGGTCGAACTTAGGATTGATTGAGGCGAGACCTTTGATGTAGGTTGAATCGGCCTTCGGCCTTTAAATT
>CAMOHV010000036.1 GCA_946615275.1 uncultured Verrucomicrobiota bacterium
TACACGCTGACTGGCACGGTCGCGATCAACGGCGGCGCGGCCGTTTCGATCACGAACGCGGTGTTCGACGCAGCGGGCGGCAACCTGTATGCGTTCGACATCAAGGGCGGCGCGGACGTCGCGATGACGGACGTGACGGTTGGCGGCGGCATCTGGTGCAACGTGCACCTGAACGGCGGCAACCTCAGCGGCTCCGGCATCACGATGGTCGGCGACGTGATCACGGTGAGCGCTGACGGCAGCTCGTACACGTACCGCGGGCAGACCTTGACCGGAACGCCTCCGTTCGGCATGGACTTCGCGAACGTGAAGGGCGAGAGCGTGACGATTCCGTTCATGGACATCGTGCGCGAGACGGGGAGCGAGACGGTGAGCCTCGCCGAGCCGCTTGTCCGTGGCGCGTCGCTGCTGTTCGTGGCGAACATGCCGGGCGACGGGACGCAGACAGGCGTGACGCTTCCGACGCCGCGCTTCGGGTGCTACACGCTCGACATCAACGCGCCGATCTCGTTCCTGAACGGCGAGACGACTGGTTGGACGGAGACAACGTGGAACGAGATCATCGACACGGGCTCTCTTGTGCTGGAGGCCATCGGCGAGGATTCCGACCAGGTGGCGGTGGGGCTTACGCTCAACGAGGACATCGACCTCGGGACGAACGAGTTCGAGTTCAGGAACGGCAACCTGACGGTCGATGGCGACGGGAACGCGCTATCCGGAACGATTAAGTACACGGACAATGCTGGCAAGATCGAGAACATCGAGATGGGCGTCGATGGCGGCGCGGCACTGGTTCTCGACATGACGGGCGTGACGAAACCGATTGAGCTTGGCTCGGGCGTTGCGGCGTCGAATGTGGTGATCAAGATGACGGCGGAGCAGGCGACGCAGGGAACGCCGGTTGTGACGTGGGATGCCGGCAACGGCGTGACGGCTCCTGAAAACGAGGAGGGCGTGACTGTCAAGCTTGTCGATGGGGCGACCGGCGAGCCGGTCATCGACGAGAGCACGGGCGAACAGAAGACGGCTGAGCTTGAATGGGACGACGAGATGGGCATGGCCTACATCGGCCCGTGCGAGGCGCGTCTGACCGGACCGACGCACGAGAAGCCAATCTATACGACGCTCGCCGACGCGATCTATCGCGCGGAGGATTCTGGCGACACGGTGACGCTGCTGACGAACGTCACGGAGAGCGTGGCGATCGGCAAGAGCCTGACGTTCAACGGCGGCGGGTACACGCTGACTGGCACGGTCTCGATCAACGGCGGCGCGGCCGTTTCGATCACGAACGCGGTGTTCGACGCAGCGGGCGGCAACCTGTATGCGTTCGACATCAAGGGCGGCGCGGACGTCGCGATGACGGACGTGACGGTTGGCGGCGGCATCTGGTGCAACGTGCACCTGAACGGCGGCAACCTCAGCGGCTCCGGCATCACGATGGTCGGCGACGTGATCACGGTGAGCGCTGACGGCAGCTCGTACACGTACCGCGGGCAGACCTTGACCGGAACGCCTCCGTTCGGCATGGACTTCGCGAACGTGAAGGGCGAGAGCGTGACGATTCCGTTCATGGACATCGTGCGCGAGACGGGGAGCGAGACGGTGAGCCTCGCCGAGCCGCTTGTCCGTGGCGCGTCGCTGCTGTTCGTGGCGAACATGCCGGGCGACGGGACGCAGACAGGCGTGACGCTTCCGACGCCGCGCTTCGGGTGCTACACGCTCGACATCAACGCGCCGATCTCGTTCCTGAACGGCGAGACGACTGGTTGGACGGAGACAACGTGGAACGAGATCATCGACACGGGCTCTCTTGTGCTGGAGGCCATCGGCGAGGATTCCGACCAGGTGGCGGTGGGGCTTACGCTCAACGAGGACATCGACCTCGGGACGAACGAGTTCGAGTTCAGGAACGGCAACCTGACGGTCGATGGCGACGGGAACGCGCTCTCCGGCACGATCAAGTACACGGACGATGCGGGCCTGATCGAGAACCTCGTGATGGGCACGGAGGACAAGCCGCTCGTCCTTGACGTGACTGGCGTGACGCAGCCTATCGAGTTCGGCGACAGCATCGCGGTGACGAACGTGACGATCAAGCTGACGGAAGATCAGGCGACGGCGGGTACGCCGATCATCATCTGGGATGTTGATGGTGGCGTCGGCGAGCCGGAGAACCCGGATGGCGTCTCTGTCACGGTTGTTGATGCTCAGGGCGAACCCACGGGCGACACCGCGACGCTTATCTGGGACGACGAGCTTGGAGTGGCCTACATCGGCCCGGTGGAGGCCCGCCTCACGGGCGCGACGCACGAGACGCCGATCTACACCACGCTCGCCGACGCGCTGGCGCGGGCGGCGGACGGCGACACGGTGAAGCTGCTGACGGACGCGGCGCTCGCGCAGGAGCAGGCTCTCGCCGCAGACGCGACGCTCGACCTCGCCGGATTCGCCGTGACGGTCAACGGCGGCGCCGGAATCGTTGTGAACGGCGCCACGCTCGACGTTGTGGACACTGCCGCGACGAGCGCGGCGGTCGTGCCAGGCACGATCAAGGCCGGAACGGAGGCGACGCCCACGTCGCTCGTCAAGTCTGGCGACAGCGGTTTGGTGCGTATCTCGACGGGCGTCTTCATGGCTGCTTCCGGCGGCGACGCCCTGGAAACGGCGGATGGCGGCATGTTCGAGGTGAGCGGCGGCTACTTCTCCGCAGCTGTGCCCGATGCATACTGCGCGGCGGGATACATCCCGACGACGACGACTGCAAGCCAGTATGCGGCCTCGCCGAACACCGTCGTCCTGGTGGGGATCGTGTACCCGACGGACGCCACGGCGGCGGGAGAGAAGACGGTCGGCGTGCCGATCCCGTATTCCTGGATCACGAACAACACGACGCTGCTGCCGAAGGACCGCGTGGCGACGGTGGAGGAGTTCGATGAGCTTGCGTCCGGCGCGAAGGCCGCGCTCGAGACGACGGGCATGAACGGCGTGCCGCTGTGGCAGAGCTACGTGCTCGGATTCGACCCGAACGACGTCGACTGCAAGCTGCGTCTCGTGGGCACGTCGGCAGAAGTCGGGAAGGTCACGATCACGGGGCTCAACGTCGACATCCCCGCGGACCTCGACGCCGGCACGACCGTTGGCTTCCACCTCGAGGAGTCCGTGCCCGGCAGCAACGTCTGGACGCCGCGCGTCGAGGTCGTGACCGTGGACGCGACGACGAAGCTGCCGCAGGTGACGGTGTCGCTCGATGCGGTGTCGGGCAAGTTCCTGCGCCTCGTTGCGGACATCAAGACGGTGGCCAAGAGGAATTGAAAACGGTAGGGCGGCGAGCCCCCTCGCACGCCGGGAAAAGGAAAAAATCAAAGATAGCCGTAAAATCTAGGAGAAGCAAGATGAAAATGAAGAAAGCGATGTCAATGGTGTTCGCGGCGGCCGCATGGGCCGCCATGGCCGGGCAGGACAACCTGATGCTGACGTTCTCCACGCAGGGCCCCGACACCTACGCCGACGGAACGACCGTCGTGCGCGACGGCGAGTGCTACGCGCTCGTCTGGGTGAAGAAGGGCGCCACGTTCGCGGGCTTCAACGCGGACGGCACAGAGGTCGATTCCGCCACCAGCAGGGTCATCACCATCGTGCCGTACGCGGAGGGAGGGCATTGCGCCGAGACGGTCCTTGAGATCGATCGCGGCCTTGCCGACGCCTATGCGTCCTCCGGCTCGTTCGAGATCCACGTCCTCGACACGCGCGGCGCGGACGGCGTGCCGAAGGGCGACGTCTCCGGCGGCGTCAACGGCTACGGCGCGGCGGCGGCGTTCGGGCTGACGGCAAGCGCCTCGTCCGCGGCGATTGAAGGGCAGAGGGCGTCGGTCAAGGCCCAGAAGGCCGCCTTGGCGTCCACTGCCACGGCGCTTCCGCCTTCGGTTGAGATACCGAAGCCGGTGATCACGTCCATCAAGGTCGCCAACGGCATCGTCCACCTCAAGGTGAAGGGCACGTCGCCCCTGCTGAGGTACGGCGTGCAGTCCGGCGACGCGCCCGGCGACCTGGCGCCGATCGATCTTGCCGCCGCGCGTGCGGACGGCGAGGCGGATGCGGAGCGCGAAATCGAAATCAAGCTCCCTGCCGACAAGGGCGGACGGTTCTTCAAGGTTGGGCGCGCCCCTCTCAAGTGAGTCGGAAAGTTGAAGGTTTAACGTGCAGCTCTTAAGGAGAAAAGGAAAATGAAGAAGATTCTGGCAGCAATCATGGCTCTCGGCCTCGGCGCGCGGTGCGCCGGCGAGCAGCCCTGCGTGACGAACTCCGTGCCGTCGGCCAACTGGATGGGGGCGTTGACGGTCCAGGCCGGCGCCGCTACCAATGCGTTTGTCGCGGTTCCCTTCGGCGCGTTCGGCATCGGCGATTCGCAGATCGCGGCGGCGGACCTCGTGCAGGCGGCGGCGCTTTCCGAGAACGACAAGATGTACGTCTGGAACGGCGAGGCCGGGAAATACGACGTGTACACCGTGAAGAACGGCGCATGGACCGTCGCGAAGAAGGTGACGGTCGCCGCCGACGGCAGCCAGACCGAGGGCAGCGAGTCCCCGGCCGAGCGCAAGGTCGCCACCGGTACGGGCGTGTTCATCGAGCGCTCCGACACTTCGAAGCCAATCTACGTTTACGGACAGGTCCTCGCGGATGCGTCCGAAGGGCCGGTAGAGCTCGGCGCGGGCTTGACGCTCATATCCGCGCCGTCCACCATGGCGGCGGCGGAGGTCGACCTCAATGCGCTTGGCTGGTCGGGCGTCACCGAGGCCGCGGGCTACACGTTCGGCGGCGGGGTCAGCTTCATCACGAATCTCGGCACGGCGGACTTCATCTACTACCGCAATGCCGACAACATGCCGGTGCGCCTCTACCGCTTCAAGGGGGAATGGGGGACGTACGACATCAAGACCCATGCTTGGGCGCGGCAGGGCGCGATACCGGCCGGAACGGCATTCTGGTACTGCAACGGAGGTTCCGCCAAGGTGACGTGGCGTGCGGGCGCAGGCGAGTGAACATTGAACGATGAAAGGAACGGGAACAATGAAAGCTAACATGGTCAAGGTTTTGGCGGCGTCGATCGCAGTGGCTTGCGGCGCGGCATCCGCCGTGGATACAAGCACGGACGTCCTCCTGTGGCACATCGACCTTACGGACAACTGGTCGACGCGCAATTCCCCCGACTTCGACAGCATCAAGTTCGTCGCGGTCTCGTCGGACGAGACCAAGAAGACGGACCTGACCCCGAAGACGTACGCCTCGATCGAGGACCTGGCGCTGCTGCAGGCCGTAGAGAACTCCAACGGGTTCATAACGGACGATTCCACCATACTGCCGGACGGCACCGGACGCGTGGCGGGCTACTACTACACCGACATATCCGGCTACGGCAGCGGGTATTCGTTCATGGCGGAGGCCTGGGCGAACGGCGCCGTGTCCGCCTGGCTGCTTTCGCCCGTGAGCTACGAGACTCTGCAGCAGGCCGGCGCGGTGGCCACGCTTGGCGAGCTGCAGGGGACGGACGGCGACTTGAACCCCCAGCGCCTGTACAACTCGTACAACATGGGCAAGGAAATGGTGCCGGAGCCGTCGGGTGGCCTGCTGATGCTCATCGGCGGGGCGCTTCTTGCGCTCAGGCGGAAGCGGAAAGAATGATGAATGCATGACGGGCGAGCAAGAAGCGTTTCCTCGATAGACGTAAGCCCGATCGAGCGCTGGCTGGTGGCAATGCTTTTCGGCGTTGCCATCGCGTTGCTTTCATGGCTGTGGCGCTTTCCATGGCTGCCTCCGGGGCTTTGGGAGGATGCGGCGGTGGCGGCGGGGCTGCGTCCGCCGGAGGCGATCTTCCCGCTTCTCTGGAACGCGCTCGCGTCGGCGCTGTTCCAGTTCGCCGAGCCTGCCCGTGCGATGCGCCTGATCATGGCGGCGGGCCACGTTGGCCTGGGCGTCATCGCCATGCTTGCGGCGCTGATATTCGAGGAGACGCTGCCGGCGGTGCTGCAAAGGGTCGTGCGGCGGGCGGGGCTGAGCCGCTGGATCGTCCGCGCGACGTTCCTGAACGGGGCGCTTCTCTTCGTGTGCTCGGATCCCGTATGGTCGGCGGGCAGGGCGTTCGGGCCGCTTACGCTCCACCTGCTGCTGATGCTTTCCTCGATGTATGCGTTCATCTGGGCCATACGCAGGCTGCGCTTTTCGGGGTTCTACGTGGCGATGTTCCTGGCGGGGGCTCTGGCGGCCGAGACGCCGCTCGGCATAATCCTTGCGGTTCTGTACCTCGTGTTCGTGTACCTGCGCGCCGAGGAGAACGCGGACGTATGGGTGAACCCGCTCGCCGACCCGTTCGCGCGCGTGCTGCTGATGCGGCGGATGACGGCCATAGCGATGGGAATGTGGCTTTTCGTGACGGTGCTGAACATCGCGTTCTTCTGCAAGTCCGACGGGCTGGAGGCGCACGAATGGTCGTATTTCCTCGCGGCGGTGAACTACCTGTACAGGTATGCGCAGATAATGTCCGCCGCCGCGGCGCCCTCCGGATGGCTTCTCGCCGGGATGGTGGTCCTGGCGCCGCTCGTCCTTTCGATAGTCCATGTGGGCGCCGCCACCGACGACGATCGCTTCATGCCGTACTGGTACTCCGTGTTCTTCGTGCTTGTGGGAACGATGGCCTTCCTGCAGCTGTCGGGATGGCGCTCGTTCTGGTTCTGGACGTGGACGGGCGCGGATTCGATGAAGTCCGGCCTGCTGCGCTGCGTGTGCATGGCGCTGTGCGCGCAGACATTCCTGTACGCCCTCTGCGTGCTGGCGGTGGAGATATATTTCCGCAACTACAGGCGCATAGCCGGCGTGCGCTACCAGGATTCGATCGAGGACACCGTTCTGGGCCCGCGGCTCGCAGCGACTTTCCGCCTGCTGAGCCGCTGGAGCAGGAGGATCGTAAGCTGCGAGCCGCTGATCGTGATGGCGCTTCTTCTGCCGTACAGGGTGCAGCCCACGGCGCGCGACATCGTGGGCGCCCTGCGCGACTGCGCGAGGCAGACTGCGCTGGAATGCCAGGACGCGCGGTACCTGTTCACCGACGGCGCGATGGACGCGGCCGTGGAGCTCTGCGCCCTGGTGCAGGGGCGCCAGGTGCGCGCCGTGTCGCTGCTCTCGGGATATGCGCCGCGCGACAGGTACATCCGCGCAAGGATGGCGATGGACAAGGAGGACCGCGAAATGCTCCGCTACAGCGGCGCGGACGCCCTTCGCACGTGGTTGCGGCTCAAGCCGGCGCGGATGAAGGACGTCGCGATGCAGCTCGGGTTCGAGCTCTGGGCGCGCGGCACGCCGCTGCCCCCCTGCGCCGGTCTTGTAGCGCGCCCGGCGGGCTTCCCAGAAGGCATGGCCGAAGCCGGCGCGGAGATGGCCCATGGCCTTGCGAAGCGCGTGCTCGCGATGTACGATCCCGACGGCCATGTGGACGACGTAGATCCGGCGCTTGGCGAGGTCCTCTCCTTCATGCAGTGGCGCCTCGCGCGGATGTGCCGCCTGCGCGCGGACGGATGGGACAGGAAGCGGCAGATAGACAAGGCGATGGAAGAAAGCCGTCGCGCGGACGACCTCGATGCGAAGAACCTCGCGTTCGCGCGCGTGCGGCGACAGATGGAGATGGTGGGCCAGGGCGGCATGCGCCTCACCCCGCGCGAGGGGATGAAGATCGGGATGGACCGCGCGGACTTCAAGATGGCCGAGGTGTTCGCGCGGCAGGTGCTGCTTTCGGACCCCGAGGACGTAGCGGCGAATTTCGTGATCGGCATGAACTACTTCGGCGAGGAGCAGTACGGCCGGGCGGAGGTGTACCTGGAGAAGTGTCGGGCCAAGCACCCTAACGATCCTGCGATCCTGAACAACCTTGCCGTGGCGCAGATGCGCTTAGGGAACTTTGACGCTGCCGAAGAGAACGCCCGCCGGGCCTTGGCCGTGCAGGAGGACGCCCCCGAGGTGAAGCGCACTCTTGAGAACATACTCAAACAGCGCGCGGAAGCGGAGAAGAAGTAGGCCCCCTGAGGAGACCGGCCGCTGCCTCCAAAGAACTTTTCAACTTTCAACTTGTAGGCAAAGTCGGCAAATGGGCAGGGGCGAGTTAGTCCGTGCGCCAAAGGCAAGTTGTTTCACATAGTTGTTTCCAATCATCAGAAGGCTCGGCGGTGAATTACGCCCCCTCACGTAACATTGCGTATCGCAACTATGCGCAATTTATGATATAATGGCCGACGAAGGAAAAGAGCAGGATGAAGATGTGCCAGATAGAAGTGATTTGATTCCAAGACGTCGTCCGCCTGGCTCTGCTGCGAGATCGCAAAGTGGAAAATGAAGAGGACTGCATGAACAAAGCAAGACCGGCCGCGATCGAGGTGCGCGGCGCAAAGAAGAACAACCTCAGGAACATAGATGTCGATATTCCGCTCGGGAAGATCGTCGGCGTGGCCGGCGTTTCGGGAAGCGGCAAGTCCTCCCTCGCGCTGGGCATTGTCTATGCGGAGGGATCGCGTCGCTATCTCGAATCGCTCTCCACCTACACCCGCCGGCGAATGACGCAGGCGGAGCGCGCGG